>JALORF010000168.1 GCA_025459195.1 Beijerinckiaceae bacterium | reverse complement strand
GATGTCTCATAGACTTTGGAATCGAACTTCCCGCCGGCATGCAGCGTGGTCATGATGACTTCGAGAGCCGACTTGCCGGGGAATTTCGGATGCGGGTCGACAGGGATGCCACGGCCATTGTCGGTGATCGACAGATGCCCGCTGGCTTCCAGCTCCACTTCGATGAAGGTGGCGTGCCCGGCCACTGCCTCGTCCATCGAGTTGTCGATGACCTCGGCGAACAGATGGTGCAGCGCCTTCTCGTCTGTGCCGCCGATATACATGCCCGGCCGCCGCCGCACTGGCTCCAGCCCTTCCAGCACCTCGATGTCGGAGGCGCTGTAGCCCGCCTCGCCGGGCGTGCCGGTAACGGCTTGCGACCGCGCTGCCGGCTTCGGGGCGGCAGCAGGCGCGGCGGGTGGCACCGCAGGCTTTGCGGCAGGCGTCGGCGCGGCCGGTGCTGCGCCGCCTGTCAGGCCAAAGAGATCGCTGTCAGACATGGTCATCACTCGATTCGGTCACGGACCTGTATGCCATGTCGAGCCGGCATTTCGGAAATGAAACAGGAACATGGCTGTCCGCTTCGTGTTTCGCTTGCCTTGGCTCGCAGCCCGTGGCGTCTTGGCCGGCGGGCGAGAGGCAACCTTGCGTGTCATGAATGGCGATCTGATCTGTGCCGACTGGGGAACAACGTCTTTCCGCGCCTATGCTGTCCGGGATGGCCGGATCATGGCCCGGGTTGATGCGCCTCGCGGCATCCTCACCGTTGCTGCCGGCGAACATGGCCCCTTGCTGAGGAACCTTCTGGCCGACCTGCCAGCGGCTTTCGGGGCGCAGCCCATCATCATGTCCGGCATGATCGGCAGCCGGCAGGGCTGGATCGAGGCACCCTATCTGCCTGCTCCGGCCAGCACGGATGATCTGGCGGCTCGGCTCCTGACCTGGGATGAGCCGGGGCTTGGGCCCATCAGCCTCGTGCCGGGTGTGATGCAGGACCCGGCTGACGGCATCCCTGACGTGATGCGTGGCGAGGAAACCCAGGTCTTTGGCGCGCTCGCCCTGATGGGGCTCAGCGACGGCGTTTTCATCATGCCCGGCACCCATTCCAAGTGCATCGTGGTCGAGGCGGGTCGCATCGTCCGCTTTGCCAGCTTCATGACCGGCGAGGTCTTCGCCGCCCTCAGGGGCCACACCATCCTGGGCCGCCTGATGACAGGCGAGAGAGCCGTCGCGACTGCCATGCCGGGTGACGGCTTTGCGCAGGGCGTGCGGGCGGCGCGCCATCTGACCAGCGCCGGGGCGCTGCTCAACGCGATTTTCGGCGCACGCACGCTGGGGCTGTTCGAGCGCCTGCCGGCCAGCGAACTGGCGGACTACCTGTCCGGCGTGCTGATCGGTGCCGAATTGTGCGCAGCCTTGCCGGAAGGCGGCAGCGGAATCGTCGTCGGCAGTGGCGAGCTTGTGCAGCGCTATTCCGAAGCGGCCCGGCTGTTGGGGCGGGCGCTGACGCCGGCCCCGCCAGACAGTGTCGTGGCCGGACAGGTGGCGATCCTGTCAGCCCGGAGGATGTCATGATCGGTTTTGCCGAGGCGTTTGCCAGCCTGCCGCTGATTGCGATCCTGCGCGGCATCACGCCACCCGAATGTGCAGCCATCGGCGATGCGCTGGTCGAGGAGGGCTTTCGCCTGATCGAGGTGCCGCTGAACTCGCCCGAGCCGCTGGCCTCGATCACGGCGCTGGCGCAGCGTCATGGCCATCGCGCGCTGATCGGAGCGGGCACGGTGCTGAGGGCCGATGAGGTCGGCGATGTGGCGGCGGCAGGGGGCGGCCTCATCGTTTCGCCCAACACCGATGCTGCGGTGATGGCTGCCGCCAAGGCCCGCGGGCTGATCTGTGCTCCGGGCATTGCGACGCCGAGCGAGGGTTTTGCCGCGCTCAAGGCCGGCGCGGACATGCTCAAGCTGTTCCCGGGGGAGTTGCTGGGCCCTGCGGTCGTGAAAGCCATGCGCGCCGTGTTCCCGGCCAGCACGCTGATGGTGCCGGTCGGCGGCATCAGTCCTGCAACCATGCCGGCCTATCTCGCCGCCGGGGCCAGCGGCTTCGGCATCGGCTCCATGCTCTACACACCGGGGTTGTCGGCTGCGGAGGTGCGCGAGCGGGCGCGCTCGCTGGTCGCTGCCTGGCGCATTCTGGCAAGCAGGCCCTGAAAAACGAAACGGGCGGCTTGGAGGCCACCCGTCCTAAGGCAGGGATCGCGGTACATCCGCGCGACCACTCTGCTCTATCCGGGAATCATGTCCCGAATTCGTTGACAATCTCTTAACCAGTCAAACATGGCGTGATGATGACAGATGTCATGATTGTCGGCCTGCCCGGCGGCTTGGCGGCCACCGGGCCATGCACGCGTGTCTAGAGCGCGATCTTGCCGCCACCGCGCCGCGTGATCGCGACGATGGACGGACGCGGCGGCACGCCCTCCCTGAAGTCCGGCCAGCGGGTCGATGGCGTGTTGAAGGTCACCGGCTTGGCGTTCGGATCATCCTCGTCCGCCTCGCCCGGGTGCTGGATGGCGACAAAGAAGGTCTCCATGTCGGGCGTCAGTTCGGGGCCGCACAGTTCCGCGCCATTCGGGCAGCGGAAGAACAACTTGGAGGTGCCGCGCGCCGGCCCCTCGGTTTCGAGTGCCCAGACCCCGTCTGCACGTCCGGTCTTGGACGGTGCATTGCCATCGGTGGCGATCCACAGCCGCCCTTCGGCATCGAAGGCGCAGTTGTCGGGCATGCCAAACCAGCCATCCTTGCTGGTTGCCGGATGGAAGGTGGCACCGACGGCCGCAACGGCCGGATCACCGCATTTCAGCATGACCTCCCAGGTGAACCGGCTGGCGGCATGGTCGCCCCCGTTCGGCGTCATCTCGATGATGTGGCCGAAGCGGTTCTCGGCACGCGGGTTGGCGGCATCGACCTGTGCGGCGGTGCGGCGGGAGTTGTTGGTCAGCATGACATAGACCTTGCCGGTCTTGGGGCTGGCCTCGACATCCTCGGGGCGGTCCATCTTGGTTGCGCCAAGCAGGTCGGCAGCCCGGCGGGTCTCGATCAGCACGTCGGCCTGGCTGGAGAAGCCGTTGGCGGCGGTCAGCGGCCCCTCACCAAACACCAGCGGCAGCCACTCACCGGTGCCATCGGCATTGTAGCGCGCCACATGCAGTGTGCCGCGATCGAGGATGTCGCGGTTGTTGGCCGGATTGGTGCGGTCCACCGAGGCTTCGGTCACGAACCTGTAGACATAGTCGAAGCGCTCATCATCACCCTGATAGACCACAAAGCGGCCATCGCCATTGATGATGTTGGCCGCGCCCTCGTGCTTGAAGCGGCCCATCGCCGTGCGCTTCTTGGGCACTGAATTCGGGTCCATCGGGTCGATCTCGACCACCCAGCCGAAGCGGTTGATCTCGTTGGGCTCCTTGGCGACATCGAAGCGCGCGTGGTGCTGGCCCCAGTTGTACCAGTTGCCTGGCGCACCATAGCGGCGCAGGTTAGCGGCCTCCCGGTGGCCTTCAGACGTGCCCCAGAAATAGCCGTTGAAATTCTCCTCGCACGTCAGCCAGGTGCCCCATGGCGTGGTTGCACCTGCACAGTTGTTGAGCATGCCGCGCACCATGCGGCCCGATGGGTCGTAACTGGTCTTCATGCGGTCATGGCCGGCAGCCGGGCCGGTGATCTCCATGGGTGTCTCGGCGGTGATGCGGCGGGCAAAGCGCGAACCATCCACCACCGACCACTTGCCGTTGGCTCCGCGTGCCACTTCGAGCACCGAGCCGCCATGGGCCATCATCTCGATGTCGACCAGGTCCTTCGTCATGTCCTTGAAGCGCACGCCGCGCAGGTCCTGCCGGCCAGAAAGCGACGGGAACATCAGTTCCTCGTTGGTGTATTCGTGGTTGACCACCAGCAGGCCCCGCCGCGAGCCGTCGATCGGGATGTAGCCGAGATAGTCATTGTTGTAGCCGAACTGGGCGGCCTGCTTCGCCGGCGTCTGGGCCTGCGGATCGAAGGCAGGCGCACCAGCCAGAACCTTGTCGCCCCAGCGGATCAGGATGTCGGCGTCATAGCCCTCGGCGACATGGTGGCGCTCGTCCGAGCCCGCCGCGACCTCCCGGAAATTGAACGACGGCGTGGTGTTGCTGCCTTGCGCATGGGCCTTGCCGGCGGCCGTCAGCGCCAGCGGCGAGACGGTGGCTGCAATGGCAGTGACCGCCAGCGTGCCTTTGAGCAGGTCGCGCCGGTGAAGGCGCGCCGCAATCACATCGCCGAGCGTGGCGTTGGGCGAGCTGTTGCTGCCGGCATTTTCAGCCTCTTCAGCGGCCTGGGATTTGTTGTGGGGCGTGGTCATGGCAATCCCTTTCCTCGTCTGTCTGTGCATCGTCCGGCTCGCTCTGCCTTGTCAGCAGGGAACCAGCATCCTCGACCAGTGTCCAATCCGGCGATGACAGGCGCGTGACGGGGCGGGCACCGGCAGCCGGCTGCGACATCGGGGCGCGCCGCCCGGCACGGACGCATCATCGCTGTCGCCACAACAGTTCCCGGACTTCGCCGTTTCTTAACCGCATTGTGCCAGCTTCATGCGATCCGGTTGCACTGGCCCCGCCGCAGCAGGCGAGCCGGTCGGTTCCGGATCTTTGTGGAGGATGACATCGTGGCTCTGCGTGACAATCCGTTCGATCACCTGCGCCTGTCGCGCGATGCCGAAATGGCCGGCCAGGCCTTCGGTTTCGAGGATGTCGAGGCTCTTCCCGAACAGTTGTCGCAGGCCTCGCAGTGGCTGGCCTGGGCCGCCGGGATCGTGCTTGTCGCGGGTGGCCTGACCTACGCGATGATGTGATCCGTCACGCGGCCTTCTCGTCAGACCCAACCAGTCCGGACGCCGGCACAAAAAAGCCGGGGCATGGCTGCCCCGGCTTGAGGTAGACCGCATCCACGGTCAGGAGGAAACGCGTGAGGCCGAAGCCTGCGCGAACACCCCAGCAAGTGCCGTGCCAAACCACACGTCCGCGGCGGAAAATCCGCCATCGTCACATCAGGTCAAGCTCGCCATCCCTGCCTGGCTCGCCATTGAACAAGGGCGCGGACACGAAAAAGGGCGCAGGAACCCTGCGCCCTTGATCGCATTCCGGTGAACCGCAGGGCGGTCTCAGAGCGAGTAGTACATCACGAATTCGAGCGGGTGCGGGGTCATGCGGAAACGGTCCGCTTCGCCCTTCTTGAGCTCGATGTAGGAATCGATGAAGTCGTCGTTGAACACGCCGCCGGCCTTGAGGAAGGCGCGGTCCTTGTCGAGCGAGGCCAGCGCTTCGTCGAGCGAGCCGCACACGGTCGGGATCTTCTTCAGTTCCTTCGGCGGCAGGTCATACAGATCCTTGTCCATGGCCGGGCCCGGATCGATCTTGTTCTGGATGCCGTCGAGGCCCGCCATCAGCATGGCGGCGAAGGCGAGGTAGGGGTTCGCCATCGGATCGGGGAAGCGGACTTCGACGCGCTTGGCCTTGGGCGACTGCGTCCATGGAATACGGCAGGAGGCCGAGCGGTTGCGGGCCGAATAGGCCAGCAGCACCGGGGCTTCATAGCCGGGGACGAGACGCTTGTAGGAATTGGTCGACGGGTTGGTGAAGGCGTTGAGCGCCTTGGCATGCTTGATGATGCCGCCAATGTACCACAGGCACTCCTGGCTCAGGTCGGCATACTTGTTGCCGGCCATGATCGGCTTGCCATTCTTCCAGATCGACTGGTGGACGTGCATGCCCGAGCCGTTGTCGCCATAGACCGGCTTCGGCATGAAGGTCGCGGTCTTGCCGTAGCTCTGGGCGACGTTGTGGATGGCATACTTGTAGATCTGCATCTGGTCGCCCATCTTGACCAGCGTGTCGAACTTCATACCGAGTTCGTGCTGGGCCGAGGCCACCTCGTGGTGGTGCTTTTCGACCGTGACGCCCATCGAGGCCATGGCCGCCAGCATCTCGCCGCGCATGTCCTGG
>JALORF010000167.1 GCA_025459195.1 Beijerinckiaceae bacterium | reverse complement strand
TGGTTCGACCGGCTACTTCTCGGTCGCCTACACCAAGGCCAGCAACCCGGCCACGAAGCTGGAAGACCTGCGCGGCAAGAACCTGTGCCTCGTCGACCCGAATTCGGCGTCCGGCAACAACGTGCCGCTCTACAGCTTCAGCAAGATGAACATCGAGCCGTAGAAGTTCTTCGGCAAGGTGGTGAACGCTGGCAGCCACGAGAACGCCGTGATGGCCGTGCAGCAGGGCACCTGCGATGTCGCCTTCAACTGGTGGAACTCCGAGGATGACAGCAACCTCAGCCGCATGGCCAACAAGGGCATGGTCAAGAAGGAAGATTTCAAGATCGTGTTCCGCTCCGACAAGATCCCCGGCTCGCCCTACGCCTACCTGACCTCGCTGCCCGCCGAGGCGAAGGCCGCGATCCGCCAGGCCTTCTTCGATGCGCCGACCAAGGGCAAGGCTGCCTTTGACCGGCTCTCCGACGGCAAGTCGCCGGGCGCTCCGGCCCAGCATTCCGACTACCAGGTCACCATCGAATTGCAGCGGTTCGTCGACGGCCTGCGCCGCCGCAGCGGTTCCTGAGCCTTCCACAGCAACGGGGCGTCGCGCTGAAGGCGTGACGCCCTCTTTTTTTGCGTTCACCGGCAAGGGCGACCGTCCCACATGGCACATGCAGTTCCGCGGCTTCAGGATCATCAGGTCGAGGCCCTGTCCGCTGCCTATCGCTCGGCGCAACTCGCCAAGCGCCGCACCACGCTGGTCGGCGTGCTGTTGCTTGCGGTGCTGATCCTGCTGGCGGGCCGTGTCGCCGAGGTCGATCTGGCCAAGCTCTGGGGCAATGCCCACCAGCTCACCAGCTATCTCGGTCGCATCTTCTATTTGGAAAACGGCAAGCTCGTCTTCACCGACATCGCCGACTGGTATTGGGGGCTGGGGCGGTGGCTGAGCCGGCTCTGGGACACGCTGCTGATCGCCTATCTCGGCACGCTGCTCGGCGCCATCGGGGCCTTCTTCCTGTGCTTTGCCGCCACCGTGAATCTCGCGGTCAATCCGGCGCAGCGCTTCTTCGCGCGCCGCTTTCTGGAATTCTGCCGCACCGTGCCGGAGATCGTGTTCGCACTGATCTTCGTCGTGGCCTTCGGGCTCGGGCCGGTGCCCGGCGTGATCGCGATCATGATCCACACGGTCGGTGCGCTCGGCAAGCTCTTCGCCGAAGTGGTCGAGAACATCGACATGAAGCCGGTCGAGGGGGCCATCGCCGCCGGTGCGACGCGCTGGCAGGCGATCCGCTATGCCGTCGTGCCGCAGGTTCTGCCCAACTTCGCCAGCTATGCGCTGCTGCGCTTCGAGATCAACGTGCGCGGTGCGTCCGTGATGGGCTTCGTCGGAGCCGGCGGCATCGGGCAGGACCTGATCGAGGCGATCCGCAAGTTCTACTATTCGGATGTCTCGGCCATCCTGCTGCTGATCATTGCCACCGTGATGATCATCGATGTGGTCACCGAGCGCATCCGCCACCGCCTGATCTCGCTGGAGCATGGCCGATGAAAACCTCGCGCATGTTCCCCGACCAGTCCGACATCCGGGCGCGCCATGCCGGGCTCGTCTCGGGCTCGCAGCGTGAGCGCTGGCTGACGCTGGCGGTTGTCTTGGCCCTTGCCGGGCTCGCCCTCATGGCTGTCGTGCGGCTGGAATTCTCGTTTGCCAGGCTCGGCAGTGGCCTCGTGCAGCTTGGCACCTTCCTCGGGCTGATGGTGCCGCCAACGCCGGGCACCCAGCTCTGGGCCTTGCTCAAGGCTCTGGCCGAGACTGTGGCCATCGCCTTTCTCGGCACACTCCTCGCGGCCCTGATCGCCTTCCCGCTCGGGTTCCTCGCGGCGCGCAACACCATGGCCAACCGCGTCGTGCGCTTCCTCACGCGCCGGTTCTCGGATTCGATCCGCGGCGTGGACACGCTGATCTGGGCCCTGATCTGGATCAACGTCGTGGGCCTTGGCCCCTTCGCCGGCGTGCTGGCGATCATGACCAGCGACATCGGCTCGTTTTCCAAGCTCTATTCGGAGGCCATCGAGGCGATTGACCGCAAGGCGGGCGAAGGCGTCGCGTCCACCGGTGGCAGCCGGCTCCATGCCATCCGCTTCGGCATCGTGCCGCAGGTCATGCCGGTGCTCATCAGCCAGACGCTCTACTATTTCGAATCCAACACGCGCTCGGCCACCATCATCGGCATCGTTGGGGCAGGTGGCATCGGGCTGTATCTGGCCGAGACAATCCGGACCTACGAATGGGATCAGGTGGCATTCATCATCCTGATGATCCTTGTCACCGTCGCGGTCATTGACAACGTGTCGTCGCGGCTCAGGATGCCCATGACACCGCCCAACACTTCGCCCATCGCATCCCATCACGATCGCAAGGCCGCGCTCGCATTGCTGGCGCGGGCCACGCTTGCCGAATTGGCCGACCCGATCTCCCGGCACTGGCCGGCGCTGGCCGTGCGCGAACTCAGGAAGCCGGAAATCGGCCTTGCCATGCTGCGTGGCCGGATGGGCGGCGATGGGGCCGCCTTCAACCTCGGCGAGGCGACAGTGACCCGCGCCGTGGTCGAACTGCCTGCCGGCCAGCGCGGCTACGGCCAGCGGCTTGGTCGCGACATCGGGGCCGCCCGGCTTGCCGCCATTGCCGATGCGCTCTGGCAGGATGAGGCGGAGCGGGCTCTGGTCGAACGCGACATCCTGGCTCCGGTGCGCGAGCGGCTGGCCCGCGAGAAGGCCCAGGCCCGCGCCGAGACTGCCGCCACCCGCGTCGATTTCTTCACACTGGTGCGGGGTGATGCCTGAGATGAACACGCAGCCTCGCCCGTTGCTGGCCGCAGGTTTCGCGGACCCGGTCTTCGACAGCCAGTCGGCCTTCCGTGCTGCCATGGAGGCCCTCGCGCGTCCGGGGCGCATCCGGCCCGTGGGCACCGCGAGCCTGGCCGATGCTCCGCTCCTGCCCTCGGCGGCGGCGCTCGTGCTGGCGCTGTGCGACTTCGAGACGCCGCTGCATCTGTCTGCGCACCTTGGCGGGCAGTCCGGTGTCGCCGAATACCTGCGCTTCCACTCTGACGCCCCGCTCGTTCCGGAGCCGTCGCGCGCCGCCTTTGCCGTGCTCGATCTCGAACAGGATCGGCTGGATCTCGAGGGTTTCGCGCAAGGCACACCTGAGTATCCTGATCGCTCGACAACGATCATCGCCTGCTGCGCCAGCGTCGAGACGGGCGCTGCGCTGACCATCGCCGGTCCGGGCATCGCCGGTGTGGCCAGTTTGCGCGTCGCCGGGCTGCCAGCGGATTTTGCGGCCCAATGGGCCGCCAACCGTGCCGGGTTCCCGCTCGGTGTCGATGTTCTCTTTGCCGCGCCCGGCACCATCGTCGGGCTGCCGCGCAGCGCGCGGATCATCGGGGAGACAGGCTGATGTATGTTGCCGTCAAGGGCGGCGAGCGCGCCATCGCCAATGCCCACAGATTGCTGGCCGACAAGCGTCGCGGCGACAGGCAGGTGCCGGAGATCGGCGTCGACCAGATCGACGGACAACTGGCGCTGGCGGTCGACCGTGTCATGACCGAAGGCTCGCTGTATGACCGCAAGCTCGCTGCGCTCGCCATCAAGCAGGCCCGCGGCGACCTGATCGAGGCCATTTTCCTGGTGCGTGCCTACCGCACCACGTTGCCGCGTTTCGGCTTCTCCGAGCCGCTGGACACCGCCGCCATGCAGGTGCGTCGGCGCATCTCGGCCACCTACAAGGACCTTCCGGGCGGGCAGGTGCTCGGCCCGACCTTCGATTACACCCACCGGTTGATTGATTTCGCGCTG
Source organism: Beijerinckiaceae bacterium (assembly GCA_025459195.1). Lineage (GTDB taxonomy): Bacteria > Pseudomonadota > Alphaproteobacteria > Rhizobiales > Beijerinckiaceae > Allobosea. The sequence goes on along the minus strand of JALORF010000167.1, from coordinate 7,163 downwards.
ATGGCCGACAGCGAGGGCGAGGCACCCGCGACCGCGCCCGCCGAGGCCGAGGAGCGCATGCTCCGCGTCACCGACATCATCGGCGCAGAGGACATGATCGAGGCCAACCCTGCGCCTGGCGAGGGCCAGCCGGTCGGCGATCTCACCCGCGATCCGCTGGGCTTTCCCGCCGGCCGCGACCTGCGGCTGCAGAACCTGGCGCGCGGCGACGAGGGCTTCCTGCTGGCCCTCGGCTATTCGACCCAGCGCGGCTATGGCCGCAACCATCCCTTTGTCGGCGAGATCCGCATGGGCGAGGTCGAGGTCGAAATGCTGAACGAGGATCTCGGCTTTGCCGTGCCGCTTGGCGACATCACGCTCACCGAGTGCCAGATGGTCAACCAGTTCAAGGGCTCGCTGACCGAAGCGCCCCGCTTCACGCGCGGCTACGGGCTCGGCTTCGGCCATTGCGAGCGCAAGGCCATGTCGATGGCGCTGGTGGACCGTGCCCTGCGCGCGGACGAGTTCGAGGAGGAGCGCAAGGGTCCGGCGCAGGACGAGGAGTTCGTGCTGTCCCACTCGGACAATGTGCAGGCCACCGGCTTCGTCGAGCACCTGAAGCTGCCCCATTACGTCGACTTCCAGGCCGAGATCTCGATGCTGCGCGCGATGCGGGCCGAAGTCGCGCAGCGTCTGGCGGGTCAGGTCCCGGAGGCCGCAGAATGACCGGCAATACCCCGATGGCGGATTACAACTTCGCCTATCTCGACGAGCAGACCAAGCGGATGATCGAGCAGACCAAGCGGATGATCCGCCGCGCGATCCTCAAGGCCATCGCGGTGCCCGGTTATCAGGTGCCCTTCGCCAGCCGCGAAATGCCGATGCCCTATGGCTGGGGCACGGGTGGCGTGCAGGTCACAGCCGCGATCCTGGGGCCCGATGACGTGCTGAAGGTGATCGACCAGGGGGCGGACGACACCACCAATGCGGTCTCGATCCGGGCCTTCTTTGCCAGGACGGCGCGTGTCGCCGTGACCACGGCAACGGCGGACGCCACCATCATCCAGACTCGCCATCGCATCCCCGAAGCAACGCTGACCGCCGATCAGGTGCTGGTCTATCAGGTGCCGATCCCCGAGCCGCTGCGTTTCCTTGAACCGCGCGAGACCGAGACACGCACCATGCACGCGCTGTCGGAATACGGGCTGATGCATGTCAAGCTCTACGAGGACATCGCCCGCCACGGCCACATTGCCACGGCCTATGCCTATCCGGTCCAGGTCGCGGGGCGCTATGTGATGGACCCGTCGCCGATCCCCAAATTCGACAACCCGAAGATGGATGATTGCCCCGCGCTTCAGCTTTTCGGCGCTGGCCGCGAGAAGCGCATCTACGCCATTCCGCCGCACACCAGGGTGGTGTCGCTCGATTTCGAGGATCACCCCTTCGAGCGCAACCGCTTCGACGTGCCCTGCGCCCTGTGCGGCGCGACCGACAGCTATCTCGACGAGGTGGTCACTGACGACCAGGGCGGAAGGATGCATGTCTGCTCCGACACCGACCATTGCGAGAGCCGGCGCGCCAAGGGCCATCGCGGCACGATGCTGGCGGATGAGCCGGTTCATCCGGCGGATCGGCGCTCGAAACTGGAGGCAGCCGAATGAACGCCAACACGCCTGCCCCACTTCTCGAGGCCCGGTCGCTGTCCAAGAGCTATGGCGGCCGGCCCGCCTGCCGGCAGGTGTCGCTCAGCCTCGATGCGGGCGAGGTCCTGGCCATTGTCGGCGAGTCCGGCTCCGGCAAGTCGACCCTGCTCAACCTCCTGTCCGGACGGCTGGTGCCCGATACCGGGTCCATCCGCTACCGCATGCGTGACGGCGTGGCGCGCGATCTTGCGCGCATGCCCGAAGCGGAGCGCCGGCTGCTGGCCCGCACCGACTGGGGCTTCGTGCATCAGGATGCGGCGCTGGGGTTGCGCATGAATGTCTCGGCTGGCGGCAACATCGGCGAGCGCCTGATGGCGGTCGGCGGCCGGCACTATGGCGACATCCGCGCAACGGCCGCGAACTGGCTGACCCGCGTCGAGATTGCCGTGGACCGGATCGACGACAAGCCGACGGCCTATTCCGGCGGCATGCGCCAGCGCCTTCAGATTGCGCGCAACCTCGTGACCTCGCCCCGCCTTGTGTTCATGGATGAACCGACCGGCGGGCTCGACGTCTCCGTGCAGGCGCGTCTGCTCGACCTGATCCGCGGGCTTGTGGCGGATCTTGGTCTGGCGGTGGTGCTGGTCACCCATGATCTGGCGGTGGCGCGGCTGCTCTCGCACCGCATCATCGTCATGAAGGAAGGGCATGTCATCGAAAGCGGCCTGACAGACCGGGTGCTCGATGATCCCCAGGCGCCCTACACGCAGCTTCTGGTTTCCTCGGTGCTGGCAGCATGAGCTATCTTCCGAACCGCGTCGCGCTCGTCGTCGAAGATCTGGGCAAGAGCTTCACCCTGCACATGCATGGCGGCGCCCGCCTGCCTGTCGTTGCCAATGTCGGCTTTGCCGTCCAGGCCGGCGAATGCGTCGTTCTGGGCGGGCCGTCGGGGGCGGGCAAATCGTCGATCCTCAAGATGCTCTATGGCAACTATCTGGCCGGGAGCGGCCACATCCGGGTCCGTCATGGCGCGGACATGGTCGACATTGTCGATGCAGAGCCCCGCATGGTGCTCGACGTGCGCCGGCGCACGCTCGGTTATGTCAGCCAGTTCCTGCGCGTGATCCCGCGCGTGCCGGCCATCGAGATCGTGGCAGAGCCGGCGCTCGCGGCGGGCGTGGCCCATGATGTCGCGCATGAGCGGGCTGCCGGGCTTCTGGCGGCGCTCAACCTGCCCGAACGCCTCTGGAAACTGCCCCCCGCCACCTTCTCCGGTGGCGAGCAGCAGCGCGTCAACATCGCGCGCGGGTTTGCCGGCGAACACACCATCCTCATCCTCGACGAGCCGACCGCCTCGCTCGATGCCGCCAACCGCGAGGCCGTGATCGGCCTGATCGCGGCGCGCAAGGCGGCGGGCACGGCCTTTGTCGGCATTTTCCACGACGAGGACGTGCGCACCCGCGTGGCGGACCGGATCATCGATGTCTCGGCCTTTGCCGTGCAGGTGGCGGCATGAGCGCCGAAGCCCAGGTGGCTCCGCGCGTCACACGCCTGTCGCGCCAGCCACTGATCCACCCCACAGCGGCGGTCAACGGCTCGATGGTCGGCAGCTACACCGAGATCGCCGAGCGCTGCACGGTGACGGACTCAACCCTTGGCGATTATTCCTACATGATGCGCGAGTGCGAGGTCTGGACGGCGACGATCGGCAAGTTCGTCAACATGGCCAGCCATGTCCGGCTCAATGCCACCAACCACCCGACATGGCGCGCGACGCTGCATCACTTCACCTACCGGGCCGGCGATTACTGGGCGGATGCCAGCCATGAGGAGGATTTCTTCGACTGGCGGCGTCGCCATGCCGTGATCATCGGTCACGATGTCTGGATCGGCCATGGTGCCACCGTGCTGCCAGGCGTGACGGTCGGCAACGGTGCCGTGATCGGTGCCGGAGCGGTTGTGTCGAAGGACGTCGCACCCTACACGATTGTCGGCGGCGTGCCGGCCAGGCTGATCCGCGAGCGCTTCGATGCCGCCACGGGCGCGCGCCTCGACCGTCTTGCCTGGTGGGACTGGAGCCACGCGCAATTGCGCGATGCGCTCGACGATTTCCGCACCCTTTCCATTGACGCGTTCCTGACGCGCTACGAGGCCAGATCATGAAGGCCATGCAGATCTTCAGCAATGCCGACATCGTCACCCATGATGATCGTTTCCGCGGGTATGTCGTGGTCGAGAACGGCCTGATCAGCGAGGTCGGTGCCGGCAGCGCACCTGAGAAGGGCCATGATCTGGGCGGCGACTACCTGTTGCCGGGCCTGATCGAGATCCATACGGACCATCTCGAAGCCCATGTCATGCCGCGGCCGAAGGTGGAGTGGAACCCGGCCAGTGCCGTGCTCGCCTATGATGCCCAGATCGCCGCATCCGGGATCACCACCGTCTTCGATTCGCTGCGCATCGGCATCGACGAGCACGAGATCAAGGCTGGCGTCAGCGCCCGCGTGGCCGAGTTTGCCGGCCTCATCGCGGAAGCTGCCGCTGCGGGGCATTTGCGCTGCGATCACCTGACCCATATCCGCTGCGAGGTTCCGGCGCGTGATGTGGTCGATGAACTGGCCCGGTTCCTCGAACGGTTCCCCGTGCAGTTGATCTCGCTGATGGACCACACGCCGGGCCAGCGCCAGTTCCGCGATCTGGGCAAGTATTTCACCTATTACGGCGGCAAGACCGGCAAGTCGGATGCTGACGTGCGCGAGGTTGTGGAACGCCGCCAGAACACCGGAGCGGCGCGCGCCGGGCAGAACCGCCCCCTGATTGTCGCCATGGCCGCCGAGCACGGCATCAGGCTCGCGAGCCACGACGACACGACACTGGACGAGGTGGCGCTCTCGCAACGGGACGGTGTCTCTGTAGCGGAGTTCCCGACCACGCTCGAAGCGGCCCAGGCCTCGCAGGCGGCGGGCATGGCCACGGTGATGGGTGCGCCCAACGTGGTGCGCGGCGGCTCGCATTCCGGCAACGTGGCCGCGCGGGAACTGGCCGACGCCAACTGTCTCGACATGCTCTCCTCCGATTATGTTCCGGCCAGCCTGCTTCTCGGGGCCTTCCAGTTGGCCGACAGTCCAGGCATCGGCGGGCTGCCCGGCGCGATCCGGCTGGTCACCGCCAATCCTGCCAGGGCGCTGGGGCTGGATGACCGGGGCATGATTGCCGTCGGCAAGCGCGCCGACCTCATCCGGGTCACCGGTTCGGCTGCGGCACCCGTTGTGCGCACCGTCTGGCGGGCCGGCGAGCGCGTGGCGTGAGGGCATGGTGGCCGATGCGCACGCACTGCTGGCGGGTCAAGTTGTGCCCGCCGCAAGGCCCGGGGCAGGGGTGTTTGTCGCGGTTGCCGGGCCGAGTGGCGCAGGCAAGGACAGTCTGATCGCGGGAGCGAGGGCCTTCTTCGCGGGGGATGAACGCGTCCTGTTCGCCCGGCGCGTGATCACGCGCATCGCGGATGACAGCGAACCCCATGACAGTGCAACGCCGCTGGCCTTCCGCCTCCAGGCCGAGAGCGGGGGCTTTGCGCTGTGGTGGTCGGCCAATGGGCTCGACTACGGATTGCCCGCGTCCTTGCTGGACGAGTTCGCGCGTGGACGCATCATCGTCGCCAATGTCTCCCGCGACATGACGCCGGTTGTCCGCAGCCGCTTTCCACGGGCGTTGGTGGTGCATGTCACGGCCTCGGCGGGCACGCTGGCGGCGCGGCTGGAACAGCGCGGGCGGGAGCCTGCCGATCAGCGCGAGGGCCGGCTGGCCCGCGCGCTGCTGAAGGATCAGGCGCTGGAGGCGGATGTCCGCATCGAGAATGATGGCGCGTTGCAGGACAGCATCGGAACCTTCGTTGCCGTGCTCCAATCGCTTTTGCCGAAGTAGCGACCGACATGTCCCAGCCCCGTTACGCCATCTATCTCGCCCCGCCTCCCTGCACGCCGCTGTGGACGTTCGGCTCGCGGGTGCTGGGCCATGATGCCGCCACCGGCAAGGACATCGCAGGCTTCGCGCTGGCCGGGATCGATGCGGCCGCCTGGCGCAGGATCACGATGCGGCCGCGGCAGTACGGGTTCCATGCAACGCTCAAGGCCCCATTCCGTCTGGCGGAGGGCAAGGGCGTTGACGAACTGCAAGCGGCGCTGGCAGCCTTTGCCGGAGAGCGCGATGCCTTCGACCTCGGCCCGCTGGCCGTGACCGCCATTGCCGATGGCGAGGGCCACGGTTTTGCGGCGCTGACGCAGACCTTGCCATCGGAAGCACTGGCCGAGCTGGAAATCGGGACGGTCAGTGCCTTCGATGTCTTCCGCGCCCCGATGACGGCGGCTGACCGGGCGGCCCGACGGCCGGAGCGCCTCAGCCCCCGTCAGCGGCAGGCGCTGGATCGCTTCGGCTATCCCTTCATCGGGCCGGACTATCGCTTCCACATGACCTTGACCGGTGAAGTTGCCGCCGCCCACGAGATCGCCGACAGCCTCGCTGACGCCATGGCGAACGAGATCGGTTCTGCGCGCCTGCTGGTGGATGCACTGGTCCTGTTCGAGCAGCCTGACACGGGCGCGCCCTTCCGCATCATCCAGAGGGCCGCGCTGCGCGGAGGCGACTGACTCCCTCGCTCAGCGGGTCTGGCCGCAGCGCCGGCGGCAGGTGCAGTTCTGCGTGAACTGGCGCTTTGGCCTTCACGTTTCATGGCTCCAAACCCTTGCCTCGCGGGCGCCTTTCTGCCATAGCCACGGCTTCGTTGAACCGCCCGGCTCATTCAGGGCTGCCGTGGCGGTTCTTTTGTTGGCTCGACCAATACCCAAGAGACGGTCGCAAGACCGCGACAAGGAGCTGAAATGCCCAAGCTGAAAACCCATTCGGGTTCTAAGAAACGCTTCAAGATCACCGCCAATGGCGCGATCAAGTATGCCCAGGCCGGCAAGCGCCACGGCATGATCAAGCGGACGACCAAGCAGATCCGGAACCTGCGCGCCGTCTGCCCAACGGCTGAACGCGCTTGATGCGCCGTTCGCCTGTCACCGTCCGTTTCTGAAGGAGTTTCCCTATGTCCCGCGTCAAACGTGGCGTCACATCCAGCGCCAAACACAAGAAGACACTCAAGGCCGCCAAGGGCTTCTATGGCCGCCGCAAGAACACGATCCGCACCGCCAAGGCGGCTGTCGATCGGGCCATGCAGTATGCCACCCGCGACCGCAAGAACAAGAAGCGCGTGTTCCGCGCGCTCTGGATCCAGCGTCTCAACGCCGCCGTGCGCGAGCATGGCCTGACCTATTCGAAGTTCATCGGCGCGCTGCACAATGCCGGCATCGAGATGGACCGCAAGGCCATGGCCGACATCGCCATGAACGAGCCAGCCTCCTTTGCGGCCATTGTCGAGAAGGCCAAGGCGCACCTGCCCGCCGCCGCCTGAGCAAAGCGCTCCTCGACACAGTCATCACACGGCGGGTCGCAAGGCCCGCCGTTTGTTTTGGGGTGCTCCCGCCTGTTGCGTCATCCCGG
>JALORF010000033.1 GCA_025459195.1 Beijerinckiaceae bacterium | reverse complement strand
GCCCGCACGTATCTGACGATCAAGGGCCCTTAGCTCAATGGTTAGAGCCGACCGCTCATAACGGTCTGGTTGCAGGTTCGAGTCCTGCAGGGCCCACCATTCCCCGGTGGGTATCCGCACAACTCTGTACCAACTCGCTTTCACCGCTAGGGCGACTCGATCATGCTAATCCGATTTGTCGGAGCCATGATTGAGGAACCGCTTGCGCCATACTTCGAGTGACTCAATGAACGCGAGCTTCCGATTCCAACCGTATTGATCAATTGGCTCCACCAGCGGGGATATTGTAGCAGCCGCATGCGCGGTTACCATTGCAAGCTCTTCAATAGTGCTTTTAAGCATTTTTTGGTCTGGGTATGGGCCGATATTCGTTATGCCGTTAGGAGAAATGATGTCGAAACCTTCTGGGGTCGCGTGCGCCCCATAAGTAGACAGCATCTTATAGCGCTCCGCACGTTTTTTGTCATTGAACCCATCCCGCGTATCGAGGTCTTGGCGAATGCTTACGGCCTTGAATTGTTTGTTTCGTTCCTTCGCTGAAAGCGTCAGCCATGCTTTGAGTTTCGTGGTATCGCGGGCGAGTAGGTCCAGCAGAAACTGGGTTTCGTAGAGATCACGAATTATCAATATAGTCGGTTGCCAATGGCCACATCGCAACAAGCGCAAGGCTGCACCGCACGAGTTGAAGCACCGGACGCCGAGCCGAAGCAAGGCTAGGTGTTCGCTATCCTGATGATTTTCGAGCCTCAAAAGCCAATCTATGAACTCCAAACAACGGTTTATGAGCTCCGCATGTGACTTCAACTCGGGATCTTGCGCGATCAAAATATCATGCGCGGCGACGATTCGTGCTTCATCCATAAAGTAAAAATCGGAAGGTAGGTTTGTCGTCACAGTTGGCTTAACTCGGTCTGGTGGAGATCACGAAGCGAGTCTGTCTAGGATCTATACCTTCCGTGATCGAGTCGCTTTAAAATCCGAGAACGCGCCCCTTGATCGTGCGTGCGGGCCGGAAACTCAGGCCAATTGAGTCCATCTGGTGGTGCCGGCTCACAGAAATCTATCAAACCCGCTTGATCCTCACCAGCGTGAAGACCTTGAACGGGGTGATTTTGCGGCGTTCGATGACCTGCATGTTGCCTTGGGCCTCGGCCCAGCCGGCGATGCGGGCGAAGGGGAATTCCGGGCGCAGTCCGAGCGGACGGGCCACCTTGGCCAGCCCGTCTTCCAGCTTCGCGGCCAGGCCGCGCTCCGAGTAGAAGTGGTTGACGAGGATGATCTCGCCGCCGGGGCTGAGCACCCTGGCGCATTCGTCCAGAACGCGCTCGGGGTGGGCCACGAGGGTGATGACGAACTGGGCCACGACCGCATCGAAACAGCCGGGCCCGAAGGCCAGGTGTTCGGCATCCATGACGTGCAGGCCGGCAACCCAGGGGTAGCGGCCCGAGGCCTGCCGGGCGCGGGCACGGGCGATCATCTGCTCGGAAATGTCGATGCCCGTCACGGCATGACGCGCGTCATAATCGGGGAAGGACAGGCCGGTGCCGACCCCGATCTCGAGCACGCGCGGACCGGCCTGCTTGGCGGCGGCGGTGGCCGCGCGGCGCGCGTTGAGGAAGACCGGCCCGCACAGCACATCATAGAGCGGGGCCCAGCGCGCATAGGCGCGTTCCACGGTCGATCGGTCAAGGTCGGCAAGCATGTGGCGCATCCCCGGTCAGGCAATTTGGCCTTGTTGGCATATCCGCGCCGCGTGACAGTCTTGCGAATTGCCATTTACCAGACAACGCCTGTCAAAAAACTGAGACACAAATCAAGCAAACACCGGATCAGCGCAACGAACGATGACCGGGGACGCATGAACCGCTATCGCGCCATCTTCATCTCGGACGTGCATCTGGGCACGCGCACCAGCCAGGTCGACGCGCTGCTGGACTTTCTGAAGCATACCGAGTCCGACATGATCTATCTGGTCGGCGACATCGTTGATGGCTGGCGGCTGAAGAAATCATGGTATTGGCCGCAATCGCACAATGACGTGGTGCAGAAGCTGCTGCGCAAGGGCCGCAAGGGCACCCGGATCGTGCTGGTGCCCGGCAATCACGACGAGTTCCTGCGCGATTTCCAGGACAGCCAGGTCGGCGGCATCGAGATCGCCGACCGGACGATCCACGAAGGCGCGGACGGCCGGCGCTATCTGGTGATCCACGGCGACCAGTTCGATGCCGTGGTGATGCACGCCAAGTGGCTCGCCTTCGTGGGCGACTGGGCCTACGAGATCGCCCTGGTCCTCAACAATCAGATCAATTTCATCCGGCGGCGGCTGGGCCTGACCTACTGGTCTTTCTCGGCCTGGGCCAAGCACAGCGTCAAGAAGGCCGTCAACTTCATCAGCGCCTTCGAGGAAACCCTGTCAGGCGAGGCGCGCCGGCAGCAGGCCGATGGCGTGATCTGCGGGCACATCCACCATGCCGCGATCCGCGAGATCAGCGGCATCCACTACATGAACTGCGGCGACTGGGTGGAAAGCAGCACGGCCCTTGTCGAGCGGCAGGATGGCCAGTTCGAGATCATCGCCTGGAACACCAGCAAGGCCGCGCTGATCGCGGCAGCCGATCCGGAAGGCAGCGGGGCGGCAGGCTCCGGCAAGCAAGTGGAGCCTCTGGCAGCCTGAAAGGGGCGGCAGATGAAGATCCTGATCGCCACCGATGCCTGGGAGCCGCAGGTCAATGGCGTCGTCCGCACCTTGCAGGCGACCATCGACGATCTTCGCCAGCGTGGCCATGTGGTCAAAATGGTCACGCCGCGGGATTTCCAGACCTTTGCCATGCCGACCTATCCGGACATCCGGCTTGCCATGGTCACGGCAGGGACGCTGCGCGCGGTGCTGGTCGCCGAGCAGCCGGACGCGATCCACATCGCCACGGAAGGCCCCATCGGCTGGGCCATGCGCGGGGCTTGCCTCGCCCTCGGGCGGTGCTTCACGACCAGCTACCACACGCGCTTTCCGGAATATGTCAGCGCCCGCGTGCCTGTGCCGGAGTGGATGACCTATGCCATGCTGCGGCACTTTCATGCGCCGGCAGCGCGCGTGATGGTCTCGACCCACAGCATGCGCGCAGATTTGAAGGCGCATGGCTTCACCCACCTCGCCCACTGGCCCCGCGGGGTCGATACCGCCCTGTTCCACCCCGACCAGCCGCGCGTGCTCGATCTGCCGCGCCCGATCTTCCTGACGGTGAGCCGGCTTGCGCCGGAAAAGAACCTTCAGGCCTTTCTCGGCCTTGACCTGCCGGGTTCCAAGGTGGTGGTCGGTGACGGCCCGCAAGCCGATGCGCTCAAGGCCAGGTTCCCGCACGTGCATTTCGCCGGCCTGAAACAGGGCCGGGACCTTGCGGCGCTCTATGCCTCGGCGGATGCGTTCGTATTCCCGAGCCTGACCGATACCTATGGCATCGTGCTGCTCGAGGCCGCAGCGTCGGGATTGCCGGTGGCGGCCTTTCCCGTTCCGGGCCCTCTCGACGTGGTCGGCGGCAGTGATGTCGCCTGCCTCGACTTTGACCTGCGCCGCGCCTGCCTGGCGGCGCTTGCGGTGCCACGTCCCCGCTGCAGGGCCTTTGCCATGACGCGATCCTGGCCGGCGGCCACCGACGCCTTCGTTGCCAATCTGGCGCCAGCGACAGCCACGGCGGCAGCCAGCGCTGCCTGAGCGGCGCCTGCCTCATGGCACATTCCGATCAGGTCGTTCCGCCCGGCGGCCAAGCGCGCCAGGCCAGTGGTCATGATCTGTGACCCATCACAGTTCATGACATCCCTCGCATCAGCGCGGGCGGGCATTTGCGCTGGCCGTCGGCTCATCGGTCAAAGCCGGTGGCTAATGGGATCAGACTGCCAGCGAATGGCCGTTGGGGCGGCCCGGCAGATAGGCATCGAACCGTGCCGCCACCGTGCGCAGAAAGGGCCTGCCGCGGCTGGTGATCATGAAGCCATCATCGGTGCCGACAACGAAGCCGTCGGCATCCGCCTCGATGATCTCCTCTGCCTCGGCAATCAGGGGATCGGCCGCTGACCCGTAGCGCTGGCGCAGGTGACGACGGGAAAAGGCAAGATCGCACATCAGTCGCTCGATCACTTCGCCGCGCATCTGATCCTCGGCGCTCAGCGCGACGCCGCGCACGGCGGCAAGCCCCCCAGCCTGCGTGGCGCGGGCATAGCCCGCAATCGCCGGTTCGTTCTGCACATAGCCTTGCGGCAGCTTGCCGATGGCCGAGGCACCGAGGCCGATCAGCGCATCGGCAGGATCGACCGTGTAACCCTGGAAGTTGCGTTGCAGACGGCCCTCGCGTGCCGCCACAGCCAATTCGTCATCAAGGCGGGCAAAATGGTCGATGCCGATGCGGGCAAAGCCAGCTTCCTCCAGCAGGCCGGCGGCGAGTTCGGCCTGGGCATGGCGCTCCAGCACGCCGGGAAGCGCACCTGTGTCGATCATGGACTGGTGCCGCTTCATCCATGGCACATGGGCATAGCCGAACAGGGCGATACGGTCCGGAGCCAGCCTGACCACCTCATCGAGCGTGTGGCTCAACTGCTGCGCATGCTGGCCGGGCAGGCCGTAGATGGCATCGATGTTGAGCGAGCCCACGCCATGCTCGCGGAAGCGTTCGATCACGGCGCGGGTTTCGGCGACGCTCTGCACACGGTTGATGGCCTTCTGCACAGCCGGATCGAAATCCTGCACGCCGATGCTGACGCGGGTCAGCCCGCTTTCGGCGAGGGCATCGATGCGGGCATCATCCATGCCGCGCGGATCGACCTCGACGGCAAACTCCATGTCATCGTCGACACGGAACTCGCGACGGATGCGATCCACCAGCCGGCGGCTGTCATCGGGGCTGAGGATGGTTGGCGAGCCTCCGCCCCAGTGCAGATGCGTGACACGCGCCGATGCCGGCACCAGCGCCGCGATCGTGGCAATCTCGCGCATGGTCGCCTCGAGGTAGTCCGCGATGGGCGCATATTGCCGCGTGATCTTGGTGTGGCACCCGCAGAACCAGCACAGCGTGTCGCAGAACGGCACATGCACATACAGCGAAAGGGCGGCATTCTCCGGCAAGGCCTGAAGCCAGCCCCGATAGACATCCGGCCCGACACCGGCATGAAAGTGGGGTGCTGTCGGATAGCTGGTGTAGCGCGGCACCGGCTGCTCGGCGTTGCGCAGGATGGCTTCCGGAGACAGGGACATGGGCGATCCTCCCGGCGCTCATGACGACCGCCTTGGGCAAAGATTGCCCTGACAGCGGTGGACAGACCTTGCGCCGGATCAATCCGGCGCGATGTGACCCATTGGCAGGCTGCCCGTTTTTGATCGGTGTCAATTACAGTGGACACATGATCAGGCGCTATCGGCAGACACCCGGGGAGGGACCCGTCATGCGCATCCTGTTCATCCATCCGAACTATCATTCCGGCGGCGCCGAGATCGCGGGGACCTGGCCGCCGGCCTGGGTGGCCTATCTCGCAGGGGCCCTGAAGGCCAAGGGCTTCGAGGATGTCCGGTTCATCGACGCGATGACGGATGACGTCAACGAGGACCGCTTGCGCGAGCTGATCGAGGAGGCAAAGCCCGACATTGTCGGTGCCACCGCCATCACACCCTCAATCTACAAGGCAGAGCGGGTCCTTGAAATCGCGCGGGAGGCTGCTCCCGGTGCCGTGACGCTGCTGGGCGGCGTGCACGCCACCTTCATGTACAAGCAGGTTCTGCCGGAGGCCCCGTGGATCGACGCCATCGTCCGGGGCGAGGGCGAAGAAATCATGATCGAGGTGGCGCGGGCCGTCGCCGAGGGGCGCTGGCCTGAGGCGAGGGCCTCGATCAAGGGGCTTGCCTATATCGTCGACGGCAAGGTCTATGCCACGCCGGCCGCACCCACCGTCAAGGACATCGATTCCGTCAAGGCCGACTGGTCGATCCTTGACTGGCCGAAATACAACTACATTCCGCTCAACACGCGCGTCGCCATTCCGAACATGGCGCGCGGCTGCCCCTTCACCTGTTCGTTCTGCAGCCAGTGGAAGTTCTGGCGCGACTACCGCGTCCGCGACCCGAAGAAGGTGGTCGACGAGATCGTCGAGCTGAAGGAACGGTTCCAGGTCGGGTTCTTCATCCTTGCGGACGAGGAACCGACGATCAACAAGAAGAAATTCGTCGCCTTCTGCAACGAGCTGATCGACCGCAAGGTCAATGTCCTTTGGGGCATCAACACGCGCGTGACCGACATCCTGCGCGATGAGGCCCTGCTGCCGCTTTACCGCAAGGCGGGGCTCATCCACGTTTCGCTCGGCACCGAAGCTGCGGCCCAGCTCAAGCTCGACCTGTTCAACAAGGAGACCACCATCGCCGACAACAAGAAGGCGATCGAGTTGCTGCGCAAGAACGGCATCGTGGTGGAAGCCCAGTTCATCGTCGGCATGGAGAACGAGACGGCGGAGACGCTGGAAGAGACCTACAAGATGGCCTGCGACTGGAAACCGGACCTGGCCAACTGGTCGATGTATACCCCCTGGCCCTTCTCCGACCTGTTCCGCGAACTTGGCGAGAAGGTCGAGGTCTTCGACTACGAGAAATACAACTTCGTCACGCCGATCATGAAACCCGACGCGATGGAGCGCGGCGAACTGCTCGACCGGACGATGAACAACTATCGCCGCTTTTACATAAAGAAGGCCCTTTTCTCTTATCCCTGGCAGGGTTTTTCGACGCGGGGCCGCTATCTCTGGGGCTGCCTGAAAGCCTACATGAAGGCAGGCTTCGAACGGAAATTCTACGACCTCGGCAAGGTCGACTACTGGGGTCCGCAGTCCCGCAAGAAGGTGAAGTTCGACTTCGACATGTCGCGCGCACGCGCCGATGAGGGCGATGTCGAATGGCAGACCACGCATAACCGGCGCTCCACCATGCATGATGCGGCGCAGGCCATGGCCTGCGGCGGCAGCCACCAGCAGATGGCAGATGACGGCGAGGCGGATGCGGCGCTGCCGGCACCGGTGCCCCCGAAGCAGAGAGTGGAGTTCACGCGCGGTGGCCCGCGCATGAAGATCTGAAGGGCCGAGCGGTGACCCGCCAGGCCACGCTGCCGATGGACACGGCGCGCGGGGTGCCACATCCGTCCGGTGAGGCCACGCCTTCCGGCCACATCGGGCCAAATGCCATCATCCAGGCGGTGGCTGCCATCCGCATGCGCCACGGCGTCCAGACCTGCGAACAGGTCTTCGACGCAGCGGGACTGGCCCATCATCTCGCCTCGGCACCGCAGGCGATGGTGGACGAGGCGGATGTCGTGCGCCTGCACGCGGCGCTGGCCAGCCTGCTCGGCCCTGCCGAAGCGGCTGCCGTCGCGCAGGATGCGGGCGAACGGACGGCTGTCTATCTGCTGCACAACCGCATTCCGCGCCTGGCCCAGCGCGTGCTTTCAAGGCTGCCGGCGGTGATCGGGGCGGCTGTCCTGTGCCGCGCCGTTTCGCGCCACGCCTGGACCTTCGTGGGGAGCGGCCGGTTCGGTGTGCAGCGCGGCGATCCGCTCGTTCTCACCATCATCGGCGGGCCGCTGAATGGTGCCCGCGAAGCCCGCCCTACGCTCGCCGCCTACTATGCCGCGACGCTGCATGGCGTGATGGCAGGCGCGTTGGCCAGACGCGTGACGAGCACATTCTCCCTGAGCATCGAGGATGGCAAGCCGGCCTGCGAAACAAGGCTGAGCCTGGGCGCCAGCACACGATCGGGCCTCAGGCGATAGCCGTTGCCCGCTGCGACCGGGCTTGCCGGCTTTAACTGACCGCGTGAACGCTTGCCCTGAGGGCCAGGCCCTGCGGATCCGTCCGCGCGAGCCGGATCCGGTGCGGACCGGATCCATGTCACCAGACGCAAATCGGCCGCAGCGGGCGTGGCTGGCACGTTCGCTGCGGCCGGGGCCCGGGCGGAAACCCGGACCGGATCAGTTCCGCGGAGCGCCAAGCTCGGGATATTCACCGAGCATCGGAGCGCCGTTGACCGGCTTCTGGGCACCCTGGTGGCAGGTGGCGCAGTAGGCCTTGGCCGCATCACCCTCCGGACCGAGCTTGGTCGCGGGGTAGGTGGTATTCAGCGGCGCAAGATAGTTGGCGTTGATCTCCCGGAGCATGCGGATGCCATGGAAAGCATTGACGCGCTGCGGAGGTGCATCCTTCCACTCGGCGAAGGCCCTGCTGTTGTGACAGAAGGTGCAGTTGACGCCGAGAGACTCGGACATGTGGTTCATCAGCGCGTTCGTGCGTTCCGCCACCGCGATGGTCTCGCCCTTGGCAGTCGGCAACGCTGTCTTGCCGGTGACACGGATGGTCTCGGCAAACTGGATCAGCGGCGTGAACGGATCGGCCGGGAGCGACGCCCGTCCGACATGCTTGCCGGCCAGGTTCTGGCCGTTGTTGGCACCGAGCCAGCCACCGCCATCCGCCAGGTTCTTCGGATGGCCGCCACCGGTGAACCATGTCTGGGCCGGAATCGGGTTGCCGCGGTGGCAAGTGTAGCAGCTGACGCCGGTGGCGCCGACATGGTTGGTCCAGTTGCTGTTGATCTCCCGCGTCATCTGGATCATGCGGCGGGCGGTCTGGTATTGGTACTTCGACTCGTCGGCCATGTTGTTGAGGTTGTGGCAATAGGAACAACCCTGGCCTTCATCGGAGCCGGCCACGCCGCCGGGCGCGACCCAGCCTGTCATGGCCACCATGATGCGGGTGAACTCCGTCTCGCTGAGATCACCGAGCACCTTGACATTCTGGTAGACCTGACTGGCGCGAGGCCCGGTCCGGTCGCCGGGGGGGACGACTTCAGGAGCCTGATTGGCTTCGGCCAGCTTGGCGAGGAGCTTCGGGCTCTGGACCTGCTCCAGGGCAACGCCGCGGTAGCCGTTCTGCTGGGTCGCTTCGGGCGGATTCTGCTGGCAACCGGCCAGCAGCATTCCAAAACCCAGAGCGGCGGCGGCAATGGCACCGAAGCGGATGGACGAGTTGATCTGCGTGCTCATGTCACCGCGCTCCCGGAAGCAGGGCTGGGTCAACGACAGGGGGATTCACGGGCGGATAGCTTGGCGCAAAGCCATAATGCTGGGCCCAGAGATACCAGTTGTCGACAACAGTGCCCGTAAGAAGGATGCCGATGCCGCCCGTGATCGGGGTGAGGACGGCGAACCACCAGGCCCAGCGATGGATCGATTCCATGGAGGCATTGAAGCCCATGGTCCAGCGCCAGAACAGGGCAGCACGTTCGGAGGCCGTGCCGCGATCGACGATCTGCTCGATCTCACGCTCGCCGCCGTAGCGGGTCACCGCCAGGATGGTGCCGGCGTGCATGGCGAACAGCAGCACGGAACCATAGAGGAACACGATCGAGAAGGCGTGGAACGGATTGTAGTGCAGATTGCCATAGCGGATCGAAAAGGCCTGCACCCAGTCAAGGTGAGGGAAGATGCCGTAGGGCACAGCTTCGCTCCACGATCCCATGGCGATCGGGCGGATGAAGCCCAGAACCAGCATCAGCCAGATGGCAGCGGCGAAAGCCCATGGCACATGCGTCCCCATGCCGAGTGCGCGCGCCCTTGTATAGGTGCGGGCCCACCAGAACAGCACCGACAGGGTGAAGAACAGGCCGGTCATCAGGAACCAGCCGCCTTCGTTGAGCGGAATGAAGGGGTTGAGGCCGTGCTTGGCCAGCGGCGGTTCAAGGCCGAGCCAGAAAAGCTGGCGGATGAACTGCACCGGGTCCCAGTTGACCGAAGCCAGCATGTTGAGACCGATGATCTCGATGGCGATGAAACCGCAGGCGATGGACAGCAGGCCCCAGACGCCGAGGTAGAACGGACCAACCTGCGCATCGCCGAGCTTGCCGAACCAGTAGTTGTGGCTGGCCGTGGTGCCACGCTCGTAGATGCCTTTGGCGATGGGGACACCGAGGTCGTCAGGTCCGCGAACCTGAACCCGGGTGAAGATGTTCTGATAGTCGATTGTTGTCAGAAGACCCATGTCGCCCTCCCCTCAAGACCAGATTGGCAGATCGAGCCACCAGCTCCACCACCTGGGCCAGCCCTGGGTCCAGAAAGGTCCGCTGATGACGATGCAGATGGCTGACCAGAAACCTGCCGACAGGGCGAGGAACAGACCCAGGCGATGGATGCCGATCGTGCCGATGGAGTAGCCGATGAAATCGCGGAAATAGGCGTTCTCGTGCTCGGGGGTTTTGACCGGCTCGCCATCCTTGGGATTGGTGGCCGAGAGAACCAGCGCGCCATGCAGCGACAGGGCCAGCGTCGTGGTGAAGAAGAAGGTCACCGCGATCATGTGGGCCGGGTTGTACATGAAGTTCAGGTACTGGTAGCCGACGTTGGAAACCCAATCGAGGTGGCTGAAGATGCCATAGGGGAAGCCGTGCCCCCAGGCGCCGAGCAGGACCGGACGGATCACCACAAGGGTCACGTAGGCGAAGATCGCGACACCGAAAGCCACCGGCACGTGGAATCCCATGCCGAGCTTGCGGCAGATCTCGACCTCACGCAGCATCCAGGACACAAACGCGCCGATGGCGCAGATGGTGATGATCTGCCACAGGCCACCTTCGGCCAGCGGCGCCAGTCCCAGGCCATATTTCAGGTCTGGCGGCGCGATGTTGATCGTCCAGGGATTGAAGGTGCCTTGCAGCGACGCGCCGTAGAAGATCAGCACGGTGCCAAGGAACGAGAAAAAGGCGGCCGTGACGCCGAAAATCCCGACATAAAAGGGGCCAACCCAGAAATCGAAAAGGTCCCCGCCGATCAGCGTCCCGCCACGGACGCGGTATTTTCTTTCAAAACTGAGCATTGCCATGGTGTTGGCCTCCGCGTGGTCCCCCAGAAAGTTCTCTCTCGCCTCGATGGGCGAGTAGGGCGGGCAAGTTCGAGCGCAAGCGCCGAAGCTCGTCCGCCCTGGTCTGCCTTACTTCTTCACAACCGCAGGTGCGCTGAGCCAGCTGCCGTAACGCGGCGTGCTGAGCTGCACGAAGTGATTGACGAGCACCATCGCGAAGCAGAAGCCGAGGACGGCAACGAGCGAACGGCGCGGATCGAAAATCAGCCAGATTCTCCACATGTCGAATTCTCCTTCTCTACGTTTCAGTGATCGTCAGAACCAAGGACGCCACATCCAGATCAGGATGTGGGCGAACAGTGAAACAGCGCCGAAACCCAAAGTTCCCTGAATCATGAACTTGTGGAATTCCTGTGCTTCACCTTCTGTCAGTCCCGTGAGGGACTGCCTGTCTCTGTCAGCCATGACCTGACACTCCTCATACTGGCCGAAGCCGTTACCGCGCCCATCCCGCGCGGCTGGGATCGTCCTCGTGAAGCCACGATGACTGCCTGTCCGGTTGCCCGGGCAGGATTCGGTGACGCCTTCAGCCCATGAAGGCGAAGGCGATGGTGGCCTCGCTCGATCGGCGGGCCTGCGCAAAGATCGAGACGCGGCCCTCGGGGCGGGCCAGCAGGCCGCGCCCGATCGGTGCCAGCCGCGAGATGATCGCGGCGGCCAGAAACAGCGGATAGATAGGTCAGCGCCACCAGCAGACGGAACGCGAAGCGGTCATCGCTGCGGGCGCGGGAGCGGGGCATTTCAAGTCGCATGTCGGTCATGAGTCACCTCTCGGACCATTTATAGCACTGCCGGGATAAATTGACACTTGATTTGTCAATTTAATTTGACACTTGTGGATTTAGAAATTCAGTCACCGTTTTGAAATTTGAATTAAAAACTTCGGTATTTTAGATGCTTAGCGCGGCTGTCGGCCTGACAGGGTGCCTTGCGCGCGGGACACCGAGGACTCGGTGACCCTGTCCGATCCGGCCTGTCTGGCATCGCGTTCGGCGGCATCCCGCAGGCCTGGCATCGCGTTCGGCGGCATCCCGCAGGCGCTTCGCCGCCGAGATGCGCACCAGAACCGGGTGCTCCTCGACCACCCGGTCCAGCATGGCCTTGGCTTCCACGCTCCATGGCAGCTCCTCATGCAGGCGCGAGGGCGTGGCCTCGATCGCATCCATGTCGGTGGCCAGCGGAATGATGTTGAACAGCGCGTCGAACAGCGCGTTGCAGACCTCCTGGACGAGATAGGTCGCGCCGGCATAGCCCATGAACGGGGTGCCGGTGTGCCGCCGGATGATCGCGCCGGGGAAGGAGGCCGGGATGTAGATGGCTCGGCCGCCCGCCTCGGCCAGATACATGCGCTCGTTGTAGCTGCCGAACAGGATCAGCGGCGTGCGCGTCTTGACCAGGTCACGGACCTGATCGTTCAGCGTCTTCTCGCCCGGCTTGCGCGATACGGCAAACGTGCAGGGCAGCCCCATCTCGACTTCAAGGAACTGCTTGATGCCACGCGTGTAGGTTTCATTAGCGACAATGGCGAAGGAAGCGGTGGCGAAGAAATCCTGCGTCACCGAGCGCCAGAGATCCCAGAGTGGCTTGATGGTGGTGTGCTTCTCGCGCGCAATGAACGGCTCTGGATCAAGCCCGGTCAGCTCGCCGAGCTTGCGCAGAAACTTGGTGGTGGAGTGCAGCCCGATGGGGGCCTGCAGGTAGGGCCGGTCCAGCGCCTCGCAGAGCAGCCGGCCATACTCGCGGTACATGCAGATGTTGACCTCGGCATCGCCGAGCTTGTTGATGTCGGCGAGGTGCGTGCCGAGCGGAAAGCTGAGGTTGACCTCAGCGCCGATGCCCTCGACCAACCGGCGGATCTCGGCCAGGTCAGACCAGGTGTTGAAGGTGCCATAGATCGGCCCGATGATGTTGACCTTGGGCTTTGCGCCCTCCTTGCGGGGCTTGAGCGCAGGGGCCTTCTTCGGGCCAAACTGCTTCCACAGCCAGGCCATCGCCCGGTTGGCGCATTGCCACTGGTCCTCGTCGATGGTGCGCGGCAGGAAGCGAAGAATGTTGGTGCCTTCAGGGGTCACGCCGCCGCCGATCATCTCGGCAATCGAGCCGGTCACGACCACCGATGGCAGGCCGGGATCGAGCGTTTTGTGGGCGCGCTTCATTGCGCCTTCGGTGCCATGCTGGCCGAGTTCCTCCTCGGCCAGGCCGGTGACCACGATCGGCAATTCGTGAGGCGGCAAGGCATCGGTGTAATGCAGCACCGAGGTCACGGGCAGGTTCTCGCACCCCACCGGTCCGTCGATGATGACCTGAAGGCCCTTGACGGCGCAGAACACATAGACCGCGCCCCAGTAGCCCCCTGCCCTGTCGTGATCAAGGACCAGCATCAGAGGATCTCCCCCGACATGCCCATGTCGGTCTTGCCGAGCTTGGCGAGCTGCTTCTTGCGGAATTCCGGGCGATCACGCGGCGTGTCTTCCCAGATGCCGGCAGCATGGCCGCTGCCAACCCCTTCGAAGAAGTCGCGCATCTCGTCCATGCGGGCCTTGTTGGCCATGGCGGCGTTGACCACCTGCGCCAGCGAGCCTGCCCCGGCGACACCCATCAGCGGGCGGGCGGAGATCAGGTTGGTGAAGTAGAGCGAGGGCATGCCGCGCGCCTTGGCATGCTGCACCACCGGCGTGGTGCCGATGGCCAGATCAGGCTCGTGGAAATCCACCGCTGCCAGATCGTTCTCCAGCGAGGCCCGGAACTGGATGTGAACGCCGCGCGCTTCCAGCCATAGGCGATCCGGATCGGACCAGCGCGTGCGCGGGCAGGCGGTGCCGACATACGGCACGCTGGCCCCGCTCTCGATCAGCAACCGGGCCACCAGCAGTTCCGAGCCCTCATAGCCGGACACGGTGATCTTGCCATTGACCGGCTTGGCGGCCAGCGCGCCCCTGATCATCGGCAGGAACTGCGCCTTGGCCGCATCCACCGTGGCCTTCGACACCTGGCAGGCCTCGCCAATGGCATCGAGCCAGGCCGCCGTGCCGTCATGGCCCACCGGGGCGGAGCCGACGACCGGCCGGCCGGCGGCCTCGAACTCGCGGATCGAGGCGGTGTAGAACGGGTGGATGGCGGCGACCGCCGCGCAATCGAGCGCAGCGTAGAGTTCACGCCACTCGCGCGTGGGCACCACAGGGCCGGCCCCCAGCCCGAGGGCACCGAGCATCATGCCGATGCCGACCGGATCGGCCGGGAACATCTCGCCGAGCAGCGTCACCGTGCGCTTGTCGTTGCGGCCGCCACGGGGAGCGGCGACGGGGCCGGCCTCCGCTTCCTTGCGGGCGAAGTTGAGCATCGCACCGGCCAGCACATCCTTGGCCTCGGCATGGGTGGGCACACCGAAGCCGGGCACATCGATGCCGATGATCCGCACGCCATCAATGGTGTCGGGCAGCAGCCTCAGCGGCACGCCGGAGGCCGTCGGCACGCACAGGTTGATGACGACCACTGTGTCATATTGCTCGGGATCGGCCAGCAAATGCACGGCCTCGCGGATGTCCTCGAACAGCTTGCCGGTGACCAGTGTCTCGGAATTGAAGGGCACATAGCCGACCGTGCGGCGCGCACCATAGAAATGCGAGGTGAAGGTCAGGCCATAGACGCAGCAGGCCGAGCCGGACAGCACCGTGGCCGTGCGGCGCATGCGCAGGCCGACGCGCAGCGAGCCGAAAGCGGGACACATGCTCTGGGGCTGGTCGTGCGGACCCAGTGGATAATCCGCCGCGTAGCGCTCCAGCGTGTCGCTTGCACCCGCAGCCACCGCCGCCTTGCGCATCTGGTCGCGGCCGGCGTGGCAGCCATTGCCGAGCACCTCGGCCTTGGCCACGGCTTGCGTGGCCGCCGCGACATCGGAGGCTGACGGGGCAGCCACCGGCGCGGCGACTGCTGCAGCTGCCGGTGCTGCCGGCTTGGGCGTCTTGTTGAGCGTGTCGATCACGGTGACCATGACGTGTCATCCAGCTTGAGGTTCGGGATCACGGCTGTCAGGCTTCGTCGTAGACAACTTCCAGCGTCGGCTTTTCGGTGACGGTGCCGCCGCACATGTCGGCCAGCGAGGCCGGCTCGAGCACCACACCGCGGCCAACCGAGTCGGCGCTGAACAGGCCGAGCAACCCGTCCTGTGTCAGCGGCGCGGGGCGCATCGGCTTTGAATCGCCGACATTCTGGACAAGCTCCTCGAACATCGGACCCCAGCGGTCGCCGGGCCGGCCGATGATCTGGTAGTTGGCGCTCTTGCGGCGGATGTCCTCATCCGCAGGGATCGAGGCCAGCACCGGGATTCCAACCGCCTCGGCGAAGGCCGCAGCCTCGCCGGTGCCGTCATCCTTGTTGATGACCATGCCGGCCACCCCGACATTGCCGCCGAGCTTGCGGAAATACTCCACCGCCGAGCAGACATTGTTGGCGACATAGAGCGATTGCAGGTCGTTGGAGCCGACCACGATCACCTTCTGGCACATGTCGCGGGCAATCGGCAGGCCAAAGCCGCCGCAGACCACATCGCCCAGGAAGTCGAGCAGCACGTAGTCGAAGCCCCAGTCATGGAAGCCCAGCTTCTCCAGCAGTTCGAAGCCGTGGATGATGCCGCGCCCGCCGCAGCCGCGGCCGACCTCCGGCCCGCCCAGTTCCATGGCGAACACACCGTCGCGCTTGAAACAGACATCCTCAATGCGAACCTCCTCGCCGGCAGCCTTCTTGCGGGCGGAGGTTTCGATGATGGTCGGGCAGGCCTTGCCGCCGAAGAGCAGCGAGGTCGTGTCGCTTTTCGGGTCGCAGCCGATCAGCAGCACCCGCTTGCCCTGCTGGGCCATCATGTAGCTCAGATTGGCCAGTGTGAACGACTTGCCGATGCCGCCCTTGCCATAGATCGCGATGATCTGGGTCTTGGTTTCATGCACGGCATCTTCGGTGAGGTCCGGGCCAGCCGCTTCGGTGCTGATGCCATGGGCCGCGAGGGCGGCATTCAGCGCCATTTTCGACGAGGCAGGGGCGGAAGAAGGCGCGGGCGCAAGGGTTGCGGCACTCATGGGCAGGCTCTCCAATCGAGAATCATCTTCACGCAGGCCGGGTCGGCAAACGCGGTTTCATAGGCTCGTGCGGCATCGGCCACCGGCGCGCGGTGGCTGATCAGGCCAGACAGGGACAGTTTCCCGGCCTCGATCAGCGCCATCACGGCGGCCAGATCGGCAGGCAGGAACTCGGCGGCAATGCGCAGCCTCGCCTCGCGCATGAAGGCGGGCGGGAAGACGAAGGACAGCGGCGCTTCGTAAAAGCCGGCCAGCACGATCTCACCACCGCGCGACAGCCGTGCGATCAGCGTGTCGAGCAAGGCGCCGTCGCCGCTGACATCACAGATCACAGCGTAGTCGCAGCGCGCATCCGTGGCCGGATCGATAACGGCATAGCCTTCCGCCCCCGTCATCCGGGCCGGGTTCTTTTCCCAGACCGTGGGGTTGCCGCCCAGCGCGACGGCCAGGCGGGCAAGCAACCGGCCCAGCACCCCGTGGCCGACGATCAGGTCAGGCAGCGCCCCGCCAGCCAGCGCATGGCGCGCCGTGGCCGCGAGAGCCAGAAGCACGCCGTCCTCGCCAAGGCTGGCCGGGACCGGAACGACCTTGGCACCGGCCGCGACCAGATGATGGGCTGCGCCGCCGAACAGGCCGCTGATGCCCCTGAAGCAGCGCGCACCGGGCACGAACACGGTCTGGCCGACCTGGCGACCCGACGCCGTTCCGGCTTCCCGCACGATGCCGACGGTCTCGTAGCCGGGGATGAGCGGATATTGCAGGCCAGGGAAGTGCGGCATCCGGCCGGACCAGAGCAGGCGTTCCGTGCCCGTGCTGATGCCAGACCACATCACCTCGACCAGCACGTCGCCTTCGGTCAGGTCCACGAGGCCAACCTCGTCGAGGACGAGATGGCGCGGCTCCCTGAGAATGATGGCCATGGTGTTCTTCACGACACCTGATCCCCTGAACTCCAGCCCGGCACCGGGCGGAAAAGTCATGATAGACAGACAAGTCTATCTGTCAATTTGTGTTGACACTTATATGTGTCGCTTTCGGGCATGGATCAGTCCGGACAATAACGGACGCGGCATGGCGATCGGGCGGGCGCTTTCGAAGCCGGCCTGAAGCAGCATTGACACCAATTCATCCGGTCGGCGCGCCCTGCCCTTGCCCATCGCCAGGAGGTAGAAGCCGAAATAGGCATCCGCCATCGGCGCGGACGCCGCATCGCCCGCCATCGGCTCGGCGATCAGCAGGCTGCCTCCCGGCTCGAGGGCCTGATGGATGGCGGCCAGCAGGGCCTGCACCGTGTCGTCACCGTGATCGTGGGCAATGCGCACCAGCGTGATCAGGTCCGCGCCCTTCGGCAGCGGATCATGGGAGAAGGACCCGCCGACAAGCGTCACGCGGCCATCGAGGCCTGCCGCAACAAAGCGCGGCCGTGCCGTCTCGACCACCGCTGGCAGGTCGAACAGCGTCAGCGCCAGAGACGGTGCGCGGCGGGCGGCAGAACGCAGGAATGAACCATCCCCGCCGCCGACGTCCATCAGGCGACGGTGCTGGCCCACGGGATAGGCATCGAGCACATCCTCGGCCACGAACTGCTGCGAGGTGGCCATCAGGTCGGTGTAGGGCGCAACCTCGCCGGGCGCGAGGCTGGCCGGATCCGCGCCATCGGCATAGGGCCAGTAGCGCGACAATGCCGTTGGACCAGCCGTGCCACGCAACAGCGCCACCGGATCGGCCATGTCGGCATAGAACATGGCATGGTGTTCGATCATCGCCCTGACGCCGGGATTGGCCCGCATCGCCGCTCCAAGCTGGCCAAGGCCAAAGCGCCCGCCGGAGCGCGGCTGGAGCAGATCGAGCGAGGCAGCCGCCAGAAGCAGACGGCGGGCGGCATCCTCGCCAAGGCCGGTCTGCCGCGCAATGGCCGGCACATCGAGCGGGCCGCGGGCCAGAAGCTCGAACAGGTCGAGCTTCACGCAGGCGAACAGGACCTGGGAATAGACGAAGCCGGCACACAGATCGAAGCAGGCCCGCGCACGGCGCGCCGAGACGGCCCGTGTCAGCGGAAAACGCGCGGCCATGACCTGAAAGCGCTGGCTGGCGAGCAGGGCGTCGCGCCAGCGATAGATCGCATCGCCCAGCCGGACCCTCAGGCCTGTGGCGGGCGCGGCCTTGTCACCGGCAGGGGAAGCGGCTTGCAGATGGGCCATGGCAAGGCCTCAGGCGGCGCGAATCGACAGCTCCGGCGGCAGGAAGCGGGTGGCTTCGCGCTCGATCGCGGCCTTGAGGCCGGTCTGGCCGGGGCAGGCGGGGATTGCTTCGACAGCCTCGGCGATCAGGCGGTCCAGCCAGCGGATCGCACCCTCCATGCCCAGTTCCTGCACGGCGTTGGGCCGGCCGCGAGCGGCATCCTGCCCGGCAGGCTTGCCCATTTCCTCGGACGTGTCGGCGGCATCGCGGATGTCGTCAGCGACCTGATAGGCGCAGCCCAGGCGCTCGCCGAGCGTGCGCCATGTCAGCGGATCATGGCCGGCAGCAAGGCCGCCTGCCGAGGTGGCCGCGGCGAACAGGGAGGATGTCTTGGCGCGGTGATACTCTGCCAGCGGGATCATGGGTTCGCTTTCCCAGGCCTGGCCGGCGCAGATGCCATGCGGCGCGCCGCCGGCCTGGGCCACGAGGCTGACAAGCCCGGCCATGCGGTCAGGGTGCTGCGTCGCCCCGCGCGCGATGGTCTCGAAGGCAAGCACGATCAGCGCATCGCCCGCCAGCACGGCCAGCGGCTCGCCATAAACCTTGTGCACCGAGGGTTTGCCGCGCCTCAGATCGGCATCATCGAAACAGGGCAGGTCATCATGCACAAGCGAGGCGCAATGCAGGAATTCGATGGCGCAGGCGGCAGCATCAGCGGCGGCAGGGTCCGAGTCCCCGCAGGCGCGGGCCACCGTGATGGCAAGGCGCGGCCTCAGGCGATGCCCGCCGGGGAACACCGCATATTGCAGCGCGGCGGCCAGCCTGGGTGGACAGGAGGTCTGGGTGATCGCCAATGCAGCCTGCATCGCCGTTTCGATCCGCGTCATCATGGCCACGGTCTCCTGCCGGTTGAGCAACTGTCAATCTTATATGACACTTGCACTGACTGGCAGAATGGACACTCATGTCAAAGCTGTCAATTGGGGAGAACCCGCGCTGCGCAGGGCAGCATGCAGGACTAGAATGGACGCATGACAACACCACCCGTGGTCATCATCGGAGCCGGTATCGGCGGGCTGTCGGCAGCGCTCGACCTGGCCGGCCAGGGCGTTGCCGTGACACTGATCGAAAAAGAGACCGGGCCGGGCGGCAAGATGCGGCAACTGTCAGCCGGCGGCGCGGCCATGGATGCCGGCCCCACCGTGTTCACCATGCGCCATGTCTTCGAAACCCTGTTCGAGCGGGCCGGTGCGCGGCTGGACGCGCATGTCACGCTCCAGCCGCTCGACATTCTGGCGCGGCATGCCTGGGCGGATGGCTCGCGTCTCGATCTTTTTGCCGATGCCGAGCAGTCGGCACAGGCGATCGCGGCCTTTGCCGGCCCGGACGAGGCTGAGCGCTTCCGCCGCTTTGCCGACGAGACGCGCTCCATCTACACCATGCTGGATGCCAGCTTCATGCGGGCGCAGAAGCCGGGCTTGTTCGGGCTGGCGCGCAATCTGTTCGGCGAAGGGCTGCGCAACCCGCTCGACCTGATGCGCATGCGGCCGTTCGAGACGATGTGGTCGGCACTCGGACGGTCGTTCACCGATCCGCGGCTATGCCAATTGTTCGGCCGCTATGCCACCTATTGCGGCTCCTCCCCCTTCGAGGCTCCCGCAACCTTGATGTTGATTGCCCATGCCGAGCAGGCCGGAGTCTGGAGTGTGAACGGCGGCATGCATGCGCTGGCACGGGCGATCTGCGATCTGGCAAAATCGCGCGGGGCCGACATCCGCTTCGGTGCCAGGGCAGCGCGGATCAAGGCCGGCTCTGGCGGCGTCGAGGGCGTGGTGCTGGCGAGCGGCGAGGTGCTGCCTGCCAGTGCCGTGATCTTCAACGGGGACTATGCCGCGCTTGGTGCAGGCTTGCTCGGCCTCGAACTCGCCTCTTCCGTGCCGGCCACGCAGACGCGGCGGCGCTCGCTCTCGGCCATTGTCAGTTGCCGGCTGGCTGCCACCAGCGGCTTTCCGCTGATCCGGCACAATGTGTTCTTCAGCAGCGACTATGCCAGCGAGTTCCGGCGGATTTTCGGCCAGGGGCATCTGCCCGAGGAGCCGACGGTCTACATCTGCGCGCAGGACCGGGGCGATTCCGGTCTGGCCGGTGATGGCGAGCCAGCGTCGGCGGCAAGGCCAGAACGCCTGCTGTGCCTGATCAATGCGCCCGCCAACGGTGATGGTGCCAGTTTCAGTGAAACGGAGATTGCCTCATGCGAGGACAGGGCGGCGCGGCTGATGGAGCGATGCGGACTGATGCTGCACGCGGGCCCGGTGGCGCAGACAACGCCGGCGGGCTTCAATGCCCTGTTCCCGGCCACGGGGGGCGGGCTTTATGGACAGGCCAGCCACGGCTGGCAGGCCTCGTTCAAGCGGCCGGGCGCACGCACGCGGCTGCCGGGCCTTTATCTGGCGGGCGGCAGCGTGCATCCGGGGCCGGGCGTGCCGATGGCGGCGATGTCGGGAATGCTGGCGGCGCAAAGCCTTCTGGCGGACCGGACTTCGCAGCAGCCATTGCGGCAGGTGGCTATCGCTGGTGGTATGTCGATGCGCTGAGTGATGATGGCCGGTTCGGGCTCGTCGTCATCGCCTTCGTCGGCAGCGTGTTCTCGCCCTACTACGCGCGGGCCCTGCGCACAGGGCCGGCTGATCCCGAGAACCACTGCGCCATCAACGTCGCGCTCTATGGCCGGGGTGGCCATCACTGGGCCATGACCGAGCGCACGGCGGCCGACCTCCGACGCGACGAGCACCACTTCCAGCTTGGCCGCAGCAGCCTGGCATGGGACGGCACCAGCCTCACCATCCACATCGAGGAGCGCAGCGCGCCCCATCGCCTGCGCATGGCCGGCACCATCCGGCTGACCCCGAAGCTGCTGGCCGGTCAGGCCTTCGATCTTGATGCGGCGGGTCTGCACACCTGGCGGCCGATCGCGGTGCAGGCCAGGGCAGAGGTCGATTTCGAGCAACCCGGCCAGCGCTGGAGTGGTGATGGCTACATGGACAGCAACCACGGCGCGCGCCCGCTGAAGGATGATTTCATTGCCTGGGACTGGGCGCGCGGCACGACGCCCTCAGGCCCGGTGATCCACTATGATCTGAGCCGCCGTGATGGCACGGAGCTGCACCTGAGTCTTGGCGTCGGAGCGGATGGCATGCTCGCGCCGTTGGCCGCGCCGCCCATTGCCAGCCTGCCACGGACGCCATGGCGCATGCGCCGCGCCACCCGCTGCGATGCGGGAGCGAGGCCGCGCGTGCTCGCCACCCTGGAAGACACGCCGTTCTACGCCCGCTCTCTGGTGACCACGCGCCTCGCCGGTGCGCCGGTCACGCTGATGCACGAAAGCGTCAACCTCGACCGATTGCAGGTGCCGTGGATCGAATGGCTGATGCCCTTCCGCATGCCGCGGCGGGTGTAGGGGCGAACGTCAGAAACACCGGAACCTCTGTGCCCATGGGCGACAGGGTCAGGAGGAGGGCCGCGCGATCCAGGGCAGGGAACGGATGGCTGCTGCGCTGAATGTCGCCAAAGGCGCGTTCGATGGATCCCGCGACCATCCCGTCATGGCCGGGTCTGACCCGACCAAGACGGGGGAGGCCGTGGGGCGGGCGTGGTGCCGCTCAGCCTTCCTGCATCTCGCCGCGCGCGCGCTGTTTTTCAGCGAGGTTGCGTTGCGCCTTCTTCACGTCGAGCAACTGGTGGATGCAGACAGCAAAGATCACGCCGAAGATCAGTGCGAATTCCAGCCCCTTGAAAAGTCCTTCGTCCATCATCGTCTCCTCAGGTTGGTCCCGCCTGCCTGGCGCCGGACATGGTGAAGCTGTCCGGAAATCCGGAATCCGTCTCATGCTCGCGGGCGAGCACGCGCTCGAACAGGGCGACCACGCCCACGGTGCGGCGGGCAAAGCCACGGAAAGGCCGCAGGACCGGGTTGTCATCACCCTGGCGCGGCAAGGCGCTGCGACGCTCGCGCCGCACGGCCTCGATCAGGAAGGTAACCTCGTCCAGTGCGGGCTCCGTCCGCCGGGACCGGGCCAGCCAACTCGGCGCGCAAGCTCTCGCCACGAGGGCCAGCTTGCGGCGGGCCGACACGACGGCCCGGCCGGTCACCGAATCATAGCCGCCCCGGGCGACCATCCGCCCGATGTCGGAATAGACCAGCCGCGCGGCCTGGATGGCGGATCGGCAATCGGATGGCAGATCGCAGATGCCGGCGCGCGAGCGATCATATAGGCCGTCCGCGACCTTGAGCAGCCGCTCGACCACCCGTCCGAGACGGGCATCGAACACCGGTTCGGCCAGCCATTGGTCGGGGTCGATTCCCTCGGCGCGCAACCAGTCGCGCGGCAGGTAGAGCCGGCCGTTGCGCGCATCCTCACCGACATCGCGGGCAATGTTCGTCAGTTGCATGGCGATGCCCAGATCGCAGGCGCGGGCCAGGGTTCGGGGGCCGCGCTCGCCCATCAACAGCGTCATTAGCACGCCGACTGTGGCGGCGACACGCGCCGAGTAGGCCAGCACGGATGACAGATCGTCATAGCGCCGGCCTTCGGCATCCCACGCAAACCCCTCGAGCAGCGCATCGAAGACCGGACGCGGCAAGGCAAACCAGATGATGACGCCGGAGACCGCGCGGTCGACGGGATCGGTCAGGGCATGCGCGGCATAGATGCGGTCCAGCCGCTGGTGCAGCAGGCGCAGCG
Organism: Beijerinckiaceae bacterium; assembly: GCA_025459195.1. GTDB lineage: Bacteria > Pseudomonadota > Alphaproteobacteria > Rhizobiales > Beijerinckiaceae > Allobosea. Next base: position 10,395 of record JALORF010000033.1, on the reverse strand, counting down.
CCGCCTGCGGATCGTCGGTGGTGTCGATGGCATCGTCCGCGACGCGGCAGAAGGCATAGAGCGCGGTTGCCGGCTCGCGCACGCTGCGCGGCAGCAGCAGCGATGCCGCGAAGAACGACTTGGAGCCGTTCCGCAAGAGCGCGCGGCAGGCCTCCAGATCGCTGGCTCGGGTGGCCTCAGGCGAAGGTGTGCGCATGGGGGATGACCTCGTCCAGGATACGGGCTGACGTGACAACCCCGGGCAGCCCGGCACCGGGATGGGTGCCGGCTCCAACCATGAACAGGTTGGCGATGTCCTCGGATTTGTTGTGCGGACGGAAATAGGCGCTTTGCAACAGCACCGGTTCGAGCCCGAAAGCTGCGCCGTGCACAGACAGCAGATCGTCGCGGAAATCGTTCGGTGTCATGATTTTCGAGGTCACGACATGCTTGCCGAGATCGGGCAGGATGGTCTCGGCGAGGCGGTTCTCGATGGCCTTGCGATAGCCTTCGGAGAGGCTCGCCCAATCCTGGCCGCCGGCCAGGTTCGGCACCGGCGACAAGACATAGAACGCGTCGCAGCCGGGCGGCGCCATCGACGGGTCGGTTGCGGTCGGTCGATGCAGATACAGGCTGAAATCCTCGGCCAGAACCTTGTGGGTGAAGATGTCGTCGAGCAGGCCCTTGTAGCGGGGACCCATCAGGATGGTGTGATGCGGCACATCCTCGAAGCGCTTGTCAGTGCCGAAATACCAGACGAACAGACTCATCGAGTAACGCGCCCGATCAAGCTTGGCATCGCTCCACTTCGAGCGCGCCTGCGGCGGCAACAGCTTGCGATAGGTCCAGGCCGCATCGGCATTCGAGACCACGATGTCGGCGGCGATGGTTTCACCGGAGGCGAGCCGGACACCGGTGGCCTTGCGTCCATCGAGCGTGATCTCGGAGACCTCCGCGTTGAAGCGCACCTGCCCGCCCTGCCGTTCGATCAGCCGGACCATGCCCTGGGCCAGCGTATGGGTGCCGCCCATGGCATAATGAACACCCCAGGTGCGTTCGAGATAGGCGATCAAGCCATAGATCGCGCTGGCGCTGTAGGGATTGCCCCCGATGAACAGGGGATGAAAGGACAGCGCCATCCGGATCCGCTCGTCCTTGATGTAGTCGGAGACAAGGGCATGGATCGAGCGGTAGCCCTGCAGGCGCACGATGTCGGGCACGGACTTGATCAGGTCCATCAGGGTCGAATACGGCACCGTGCCCATATCCTCGAAGCCGATCTCGTACAGCGTCTTGCTGCGCGCGAAGAAGCGCTCGTATCCGGCCACATCGCCGGGTGACAGGCGCGCGATCTCGCGGCGCATCGCCTCCGGGTCGCTGGAGGCATCGAAGGTGGTGCCGTCATGGAACTGCAGACGGTAGAACGGCTCCATCGGCACCAGTCTGACATCATCGCCGAGCTTGCCGCCGCAGAACTGCCAGAGTTCCTCAAGCACGAACGGCGCGGTGATGATGGTGGGGCCGGCATCAAACGCATAGCCATCCTGCCGGAACATGCGCGCCCGTCCGCCGGGCTGATCCAGCTTCTCCAGCACCGTGACCTGATAGCCGCGCGCGCACAGGCGGGCCGCCGCCGCCAGCCCGCCAAAGCCGGAGCCGATGACCACGGCGTGGGGCTTGGGCGCGCCGCCAGGAACAGGGTGACGAAGCGGTGCTGTCATGGTTGTCTCCCGGCCTCTCCGGCCGCATGCTGGTGTGCGGCAGCCTTGCGGGCCCTGGGCTCAGCGAGGGCTGCCGGCCTGTCCGCATTGCCCGGCAACTCGCGCCCGGCCGAACCGAGCCGAAGTTCGCGGCCGCTGAAGGCATCCTCGATCAGGCCCGCAACCAGGCCTGGCTGTTCTTCATGGGCCAGATGGCCCAGCCCCTTGAGACGCACGGCGCGACTGCCGGGGATTTCGGAGAGAGAGGTTGCAGCATCGGAGGGCGGCACCATCTCATCCAGCGCGCCGGCAATCAGCAGGACGCGGCAGGGCACGCGGCCAAGGTCGCGTTTCAGGCCTGGCAGGTCCCAGCTTGCCATCATGCCGAGCGCCGCCCCGACATGGGCCGGGTTGCGGGCCAGACGGCGGTATTGCGCCACGCCATCCGGATCGAGCCGCGAGCCGGTGCGCTTGAGCAGATCGTCGACCACATTCGGGTCGCTGGCGCGCCAGGCGAACAGGCTCGGCACCACGGGCCAGAGCACCAGGAGCCGTGCGATCGGCGCGAAGATCTGGCCGGCCAGACCGGGGAAGGGCTGGAGCGCACCGTTGAGACTGACGATGAGATCCGGCGCGATCTGCCCGTCAATCGCCATGCGCAACAGCACAGCGGCACCTGCAGAATGACCGACACCGAGAGCCGGCTTGATGTCGAGGTCGTGCAGCAGAGCCGACAGGGCCTCCGACATGCCGGGCAGCGAAAGCGTGCCGAAGCCGCCATCGCCACTGAAGCCATGACCCGGCAGGTCCGGCATCACCACGGTGAAATGCTTGGCAAGGAGTGGGGCAAGATCGCGCCAGCTATGGGTACTCGCCCCGGTGCCATGCAGCAGCAGCGCCACGGGCTTTGCCGCCCGGCCTTCACCCTCGTGCGTGTCGCCGATGATCTGGACGTGCCAGTCCAGCCCGCCGGCCTGCACGAAGCGGCTGTGCTGGCGGTTGGGCCAGTCCGCCCCGTCGCGGGTCCAGTCAAGCCGGCGGCTCATCGCCGCACACTGCCCGGTTGCGGTCCGCTGGCCCGCACCGCTTTCGAGATCATGTCGGAGCTTGCACGCGGCAGTGGCAGGTAGAGCGCACCAAGATCATCGGCCAGCTTGCCGGCGCGCGGCTCCGGCCTTGCCGAGTTGTCGACCAGCAAGGTGCGATGGCCCTGTGCCTTGATGGCGCGGGCTGCGCTCATGGCCTCGTCCTGAGCCTGCGCCCGGCCGCCCACGCCTTCGCGCGTAACGTTGGCGCGCCCATCGGTGATCACCACCAGCGTCGGTGTCCGGCCCTTGCGGCGCACCTCGTCCGCCATCAGGCCGGCAGCCATGATGCCGGCGGCCAGCGGTGTGCCGCCTCCGCCGGGCATCATCGCCAGTTCCTTCTTGGCCCGGTGCAACGAGCGCGTCGGCGGCAACAGGATGTCGGCTCCCGTGCCGCGGAACGCAATCAGCGCCACCTCGTCGCGGCGCACATAGCAATCGGCGAGCAGCAGTTCGACAGCGCCCTTGGCCTCGCCGAGCCGCTCGAGGGCCGTCGAGCCGGAGGCGTCGACGACGAAGATCGTGGTGGTCTGCTTGCGGTCGCGAAAACGCTTGATCCGGAAATCCTCGCGCCGGATCTCCACCGGCGGGCGCGCCTGCGCCGGATCGAGCCCGCGCTTGCGAAGGCGTTGCCATGGCGCGGCGGCCCTGAGCGTGTGCAGCAGATCGAGCCTGACGCCGGAGCGTGGATCGCCCTTGCGCGCGCCGATCGGCCGGCCACGCTTCACCGTCGACTGGCTTTCCCCGACCTTGCCCGTCTGCCCGGCGCGCAGCCGCTGCGCCGTGGCCTGAAGGCGCGCCAGAAGGCCGGGCGGCAAGGCCGCGAGGGCTGCCTCCAGCACGGTGTCATCGAGGGCCTTGACCTCGCCCTGATCGGCCTCGTCGGGCTGCTGTTCTGGCGGCTGAGGCGGGGTGTCGGCCTGCTGCTGCTCGGCCTCCTGCTCCTCCGGGGCGCTGTCGGCCGGCAGGTGGAGGGCGCGCGGCGCGATCACGAGGCGGGCGGCGAGCGCTGCATCCTCGTGGCGCACGCTCGCATGCCCCGCCAGGGCGGCTGCGGCGCGGGCCACCTTCAGGGCCAGCAATGGAGCCCGGGCCGAGCCGACCCCCAGCGCGGCACAGGCGGCGCACAGGGCCTCGACCATGTCATCAGGGACAGTGACTGCGGGCAGGCGCAACCGCGCAGCAGCCATGTCGGCGCGCGCTGGCGCGGCGTCCGGGCTGGCCAGATCGCGGTGCGACAGCTCGCGCAGGTCGACGTGGAAGGCCAGCCGCTCCAAGAGCGCGGCAGGCGGGCGGTCATCGTCGGCCAGACCCTCGTCGAGCGCCAGGACCGCCAATCGCGCCGGCCCGCGCAGGGTCATGCCGTCGCGCTCGGCGACCACCTCGCCCTGATCGAGCACGGCGGCGATGTGGGCAGCGGGTGTCTGGGCCAGGCGCTCGGCCATGGTCACGACCAGAACGCCGCCATCGCAGCGCGCCAGCAAGCCACGCTGAGCGACCGTGCGCCCGCCGGACAGGCTTGCAGCAAGATCAAGCCCGCCCAGCAACGCGGCATCATCGACATCGCAGGGGGCGCGCAGTATCGGCGCGCCGGCGGGCAGGCCCGCCTTCAGCCGCGCCATCCAGGCATCGCGCACCGGGCCGGCACCGGCCCTGATCACGGCACCCGCCAGACCCGCAGGGTCAAGCGCGATCAGGTCGGCCGCCATCAGGGCGTCCTTCCAGATCAGGCCTGCGCGCGGATCATCGCCTGTCATCAGCCGAACACCTCCGCCAGTGCCCGCTCGATGCGCACGCCAGAGCCGACCTCATCCAGCGGGTTGCGGCGCAGCCGATGGCGCAGCGCCGGCATGGCGATGGCTTTGACATGGGCCATGGTCGCGGTCTGCGCCTTGTCGAGCGCGGCCACAGAGCGGGCGGCGCGCAGCAAGGTCAGCTCCCCGCGCAGGCCATCCGTGCCGAGCGCCACGCACAGTTCCGCGACGCGGCGGCGTGTGTCATCCGCGACATCGACCGTGGGCAACAGCTTTTTCGCTGCGGTAATCTTGCGGCGCAGGCGCTCCTCATCGGCGGCGAAGGCTTCACTGAAGGCGTCCGGATCGCGGTCGAAGGCATCGCGGCGCTTCACGGCCTCGACCCGCATCGCAATGTCGGTCGGCGTGCGGACATCGACGGAGAGCCCGAACCGGTCGAGCAGTTGCGGACGCAACTCGCCCTCTTCCGGATTGCCGCTGCCGACCAGCACGAAGCGCGCCGGGTGCCGGACGCTGAGGCCCTCGCGCTCGACCACGTTCTCGCCCGAGGCCGCCACATCCAGCAGAAGGTCGACCAGATGATCCTCAAGCAGGTTGACCTCGTCGATATACAGAAAGCCGCGATGGGCGCGGGCCAGCAGGCCCGGCTCGAACGCCTTTTCGCCATGGGCAAGCGCCCGCTCGATATCGAGCGCACCCACCACCCGGTCCTCGGTGGCACCCAGTGGCAGGTCTACAACCGGGACGGGTATCACATGGGATTTCATCTTTCCCGAATGCCCCTGACAGACAGGGCAGACCTGCGCCGGTCGCGCCGGGTCGCAGTGATAGGGGCACCCTTCCACAGCCTTCATGGGCGGCAGCAAGCGGGCCAGGGCGCGCACGGCCGTGGACTTGCCTGTGCCGCGATCACCGAAGATCAGCACACCGCCGATGGTCGGATCGACAGCGGCCACCAGCAGCGCGCGCTTCATCTCATCCTGTCCGACAATCGCCGTGAACGGAAACGGACGGGCCATCTCAGGCACTCCTCGGATGGGGACGGCCTGCGAACGGTGCATTGAGCTGCACGATGGCGCGGTTCAGCGCGCCGGCAATCGAGACCCAGACAAGGTAAGGGGCAAGCAACAGGCTTGCGACTGGCGACATCGGCCAGATGAAGACAATCAGAGCCGCAACCGACAGCCACAGCAGCGCTGTTTCGAGCAAGGCCCAGTCAGGCCGCCGCAAGGTGAAGAACAGGATGTTCCAAAGCACGTTCAGCGCCGCGTTGAGCAGGAACAGACCGACGAGCACGGTGCGCGGCAAACCTGGTGCAGTGGCTGCCCAGGCCAGCACGGCGCAGGCGATGGAGAGCGTGAAGATGACGGTCCACACGGGCCCGAACGCCCAGTTCGGTGGCTTCCAGGCTGGAAACCGCAGGCTGTTATACCATGGCCCGATCTCCGTCAGCACACCGCCAGCCACAGCCACGAGCAGCGTGACGGCCGTTGCAACGAGAAGGGCAGGCCATTGGGCGACCATCACATCAAGCATGAAACGATCCGGTCATGTCCGGGCCACCCCGAGCAGATGCCCGAGATCCTTGAAGAAGATGCGGACATGGGCCATCGGATCGGAGCGGACCAGTTCCTTGTTCATGTAGGATTCCCAGGTCAGGCGCTGGACATCCTTGTCCTTGCAGATCGCCACGAAGCGCTCGCGCAGGCGGTCGTTGCGATACCAGACCCACTGCATGACGCCGAGAATCCAGAACACCCGGCCATGGGCTTTCATGAAGGCCTTTCGGGCGCCGGCCAATGCGCGCGCATCACCGCTGACCAGAGCCTGATGAACCGCATCCGCCGCATGCCGGGCACAAGCCATGGCATAGTAGATGCCCTCGCCCGATGATGGCGCGACCACGCCTGCCGCATCGCCGATGACGATCACGTCGCGGCCATTGTCCCACTTCTTCAGCGGTTTCAGCGGAATCGGCGCGCCTTCCTTGCGGATCGTGGCAGCCTCGTCGAGCGCGAGATGGCGGCGCAGGTCGGCCACCGAGCCACGCAGGCTGAAGCCCTTGTTGGCGCTGCCCGTGCCGATGCTCATCGTGTCGCCGTGCGGAAACACCCAGGAGTAGAAATCGGGCGAAAAGCGCCCATCATAATGCACGTCGCAACGTTTGCTGTCATAGCTCGGCCCGTCAGCCGGGGCGCGCACGATCTCGTGGTAGGCGAAGACGAAGGGGATCTTGTCGGCACCGGGAATGGCAGCCCGCGCGACGCCAGACACGGCCCCGTCCGCACCGATCACGATGCGGGCACGAACCTGCAATTCCTCCTGCTTGCCGGCAGGGTCTGCGGCAGACCGGGGTGTGTAATGCACCACCGACACGCCATCGGGCGCGCGGCTGAGCCGCTCGAACTGGCCACGGCGGCGCTCGGCCCCTTGCTGGCCGGCACGCACCCGCAGCCACTCGTCGAAGGTCTCGCGGTTGACCATGCCGACATAGCCACCATTGTCGATCGGCATGTCGACCGCCTTGCCCGATGGCGGGATCATCCGCGCGGAGGAGATCTTGGCGCAGAGCAACTCGTCGGGAATGCGGAAATCGCGGATCAGGCGCGGCGGGATGGCACCGCCACAGGGCTTGATCCGCCCTGCCTTGTCGAGCAGCAGCACGGAATGGCCCTTGGCAGCCAGATCGGCCGCTGCCGTCGCGCCAGCCGGCCCGCCGCCAACCACGACCACATCGAAGGTCTCGGGTTCAGTCATCGCGTCCGCTCCAGGTTGGAACCAAGGGCCAGGGCCTGGCCCTTTGCCAGATGGGGTGCCGCTGCCAGCGATGGCACGCCCTGCGGCGTTGCGCTGAAGGCGGCGACTTTCGCGGCCAGCACGGCTGCCACGAGAAACAGGATCGCCTCGCCTGTGAAGACGCTGGCATAGGCCACGAACGGCGAGCCGCTCAGCCATTTCGCCAGATCGACAGCGCCTGCGCCAACGAGGCCGCCGGCTCCCATGGCGAGCGCCTGCCCGGCGCCCCACAGGCCCATGCGCGTGCCCTCGCGCTCGCCGCGCCCGCTGGTTGCCAGCAGCATCATCGAGCCGATGGCAGCGGCGGCATAGATGCCGTTGGCGACGCCAAGCGCAAAGACATTGGCCTTCAGCGGCCAGGCAGGCCCGACATTGGAGGCAATGACAAGGGCCAGCAGCACCGCCGCCGACAGCACGCAACCGGCCATGGTCCAGAAACCGAGTGACCCAAGGCGGCCCTTGGCCAGAGGACCAGCCACCACGGCCACGAAGATCATGCCGAGCAGCACGCCGCCATGCTGCACGCCCGAGAGTTTGGTGGAACCCCCCGGCGTGAAGCCAAAGACAATGCCGGCAAAGGGTTCGAGGATCAGGTCCTGTCCGCTGTAGGCCAGCATGGAGATGACGATGAACAGCGAGAACAGCCGCGCCCGCGGCTCCGCCCAGACCTCGGCCAGGGCGGCGCGGAACGGCATCTCGTCAGCTTTCGCAGCCGGCGGGGCGGCACTGCCCTGCCCTTCCACGCCCAGCACGGCCACCACCGACACCGCAAAGGCCAGCGCGCACAGGATGGCCGCGACGGCCACCATGCGTTCGATCGAGAACGGGTCGAGATAATGGCCGGCAAGACCGGCGGTCGCAGCGAAACCAAAGATCATCATCAGCCAGACAAGCGTTGCGGCCGGCGCGCGGCGATCCGGCGCGACACGCTTGGCGAGCAGAACCAGCAACGAGGTTCCGGAGGCACCGACGCCGACGCCGATCAGGATGAAGCCAAGAATGGCAAGGCCGATGCCAGCCAGAAGGTTGATGGTCATCAGCGCGGTGGCCAGCGAGGCGACGAAACCGCCGGCCGCCAGCATGCCCATGCCGCCGATGATCCATGGCGTGGCGCGCTGGCCCTTGTCGGCCCCGAAGCCCCAGCGCGGGCGAAGGACCTGCAAGGCATAGTGCAGCCCGACCAGGAGGCCGGGCAGGATGGCGGGGAGGGCAAGCTCGACCACCATCACGCGGTTGAGCGTGGAGGTGGTGAGCACGATGATGGCCCCGAGCGCGGTCTGCACCAGCCCGAGCCGGATGATGCCGAGCCAGCCCAGATCAGGCCTTCGGCTGGCTGTGGCGGGTGCGGAAAGCGAGGGCGTTGTCAGCGGGGCTGTCTGGTCCATGGCGAGCCTCAGAGGGAACGCAGGGCAAAGGCCGAAGCCAGCATGCCAAGCACGTAGAGCGTGGTGCCGGTGGCGTTATACCAGGCGGCATGCTGGCGCGGATCGGAGAGCAGCCGCGGCATCAGCGCCATCTGCGCTGCCAGAAGCAGCGCCACCAGCGCGCCGTGCCAGGGCCTGCCGAAGCCGATCAGCAGCGCGATGACCGCCACCTGCGGCAGCGCCATGACCCAGCAGGCCAGACGCGCGGCAGCCGCCTCGCCAAGCTGGACCGGAAGCGAGGCAACGCCCATGCGGCGGTCGCCTTCGACCGCCTTGAAGTCGTTGAGCGTCATGATGCCGTGGGCACCGGCTGCATAGATCGCGGCAAACAGCGTGATCCGCCAATCCGGCGCAACCGCCGTCATGATGGCCGCGCCGGTGAACCAGGGCAGTCCCTCATAGGAAAACGCGACGGCGGAATTGCCCCACCAGCCGTTGTTCTTCAGACGGAAGGGTGGCGCGCTGTAGGCCCAGGCCAGCGCCAGCCCCAACACGGCCGCGCCCAGAACCCATGGCCCGAGCAGGCTGGCCACGCCGAGCGAGACCAGCGTCCAGAAGATGGCGATCCACAGCCCCCAGCGCCCGGGAATGCGGCCCGACGGGATGGGGCGGCCCGGTTCGTTGATCGCGTCGACGTGCCGGTCATACCAGTCATTGACAGCCTGCGAGGTGGCACAGACGAGCGGGCCGGCCAGCAGCACGCCGAGCGCCACCGCCAGCCAGCGCTCGCCAACCGGCTGGCCGGACGAGACCACGCCGCAGCCGAAAGCCCACATCGGCGCGAACCAGGTGATCGGCTTGAACAGTTCCAGAACCGCCGACGGTCGCGGCAGCGCGGAACGGGACGAGGCGCTGGAATGAACACGGGCGTCTGACATCTCAACTACAATTGACGCCCTGATGCGTCAATTTGTGTTTACACCTACCCGTCAAGGCCAGATGCCGCAGGGCCCGTCGCACGGATGCCGTGGGCGGCATCGCCATCGGACCTAACGGGCTCACCCGTGTTTGAGTGGACAGGACAGGGCAAAGTGTGATCCTGCGATGAGAAACCCTTGTCGTTGTCGATTGGCCCGCCGGATTGACCCTTCTGCCCCGTCTGATCTCCCCTTGTCACCACCGAGCCTGCAACAGACCGGCATGACATCCGCACGCGCTCCTTCCGGACAGCAGACCTATCGGCCCGATATCGACGGGATCAGGGCCGTCGCCGTGCTGTCGGTGGTGATCTATCACCTGTCACCGCAATGGCTTCCGCGCGGGTTTCTCGGCGTCGACGTGTTTTTCGTGATCTCCGGCTATCTGATCACCGGCATCATCGCGCGCGAGATGGCGGACGGCTCGTTCTCGATTCTTGCCTTCTATGAACGACGTGTCCGCCGCATCATGCCCGCGCTTCTGGCCGTGCTCGTCTTCACCATGCTGGCAGGCGCCGCACTGCTGTTGCCAGGCGACCTGATAGGCCTTGCCAGGAGTGCGATTGCCACCGTGTTGTTCGTCGCCAACGTGCATTTCTGGCGCGACACGAACTATTTCTCCCCGGACGCCGAGCAGAAGCCGCTGCTGCACATGTGGTCGCTGAGTGTCGAGGAGCAGTTCTACATCCTGTTTCCGCTGGCACTTCTCGTGTGCATGCGGCATGCGCCGCGCTGGCTGC
>JALORF010000032.1 GCA_025459195.1 Beijerinckiaceae bacterium | reverse complement strand
TTTTTTGATTGGCGGCGCCTTCGCAAGGGGGCGCCGCTTCTCTTTCAGCCCTCAGGCCAGCAACCCTTCCGCCATCACCCAGTTCAGGGTGCGGGCAAGGGCGCGCTCATAGCGGTCGAACAGCTCGTCGATCTCCGCTTCGGTGATGATCAGCGGCGGGCAGAAGGCCACGCGGTCGCCGGCCAGCGGACGCACGATCAGGCCTTCTTCCTGCGCAAAACTGCAGGATTTTGCAGCGACCGCCTTTCGAACTGTTCTTTCGTGACCTTGTTGCGCACGAACTCGATGCCGCCGATCAGCCCCAGCCCGCGCGCTTCCCCAATCAACGGGTGCTCGCTGAGAGCGGTGAGGCGCGCAATGAAGCGCGGGCCGACCTTGCGCACATGCTCGATGATCTTGTCGCGGTGGTAGATTTCCAGCGTCTTGAGCGCCACGGCGCAGCCGACCGGGTGCCCGGAATAGGTGTTGCCATGGCCGAACGTGCCGATCTTGCGGCTCTGGTCGATGAGGATGTCGTTGATGTGCTCCGGGATGAAGATGGCGCTGAGCGGAAAATAGGCCGATGTCAGCGCCTTGGCGCAGGACAGCGTGTCGGGCTTGTAGCCAACCGCCGTCGAGCCGAACCACTCGCCGGTGCGGCCAAATCCGGTGATCACCTCGTCCGCGATCATCAGCACGTCATAGCGGGCCAGCACGGCCTGGATGGCCTCGAAATAGCCGGCGGGCGGGGTCACCGCGCCGCCGGCGCCCATCACCGGCTCGGCGATGAAGGCCGCCACGGTCTCCGGGCCCTCGCGCAGGATCATCTCTTCCATTTCTGCCGCCATCCGGGCCGAGAAGGCCAGTTCGCTCTCCCCCGCATGCCCGTAGCGATAGTGGTGCGGGCACGAGGTGTGCAGGATGCCCTGGATCGGCAGGTCGAAATCGACATGGTTATAGGGCAGGCCGGTCAGGGAAGCGGAGGCCACGGTCACGCCGTGATAACCCTTCAGCCGGGCGATGAACTTCTTCTTCTTCGGCCGCCCCAGCGCATTGTTCATGTACCAGACCAGCTTGATCTGGGTGTCGTTGGCATCCGAGCCTGACGAGCCATAGTAGATCTTGGAGACCGGGATCGGCGAGATTTCCTTCAGTTTCTCGGCCAGTTCGATGGCCGGATCATGGCTGCGGCCCGAGAACAGGTGGGTGAAGGGCAGCTTGGACATCTGCTCGCGCGCCGCCTCCACCAACTCGGCATTGGAATAGCCCAGCGATGTACACCACAGCCCGGCCATGCCCTCGATGTAGTCCTTGCCGTTGATGTCCTGCACGAACACGCCCTGGCCGCGTTCGAGCACCAGCGGGCCGCTTTCGCGGTGGCTGGCGAGGTTGGTGTAAGGATGCACCAGAGTTTCGATGTCCCGGACCTGCGCATTGGTGAGCATGCTGATGTTCCCCTTGTTGCCATCATTGTGGGGTGCAAGCAGGCCGCAGCACAACCCCGGCAAATGCGGACAGGCCTGCACGGATTGCGCGGCAGTGGCGCGCTGCCAAAATATCGGCCATGACAACACAGGGCATGACAACACAGGGAAGGATGGGCCTGCCCTCAGGCCCAACCTGCCGCGCCCTGCTCCAGCCCGGTGCGCCCATTGACTGACAGACCGAAGGAAGGATCGCCATGGCCTCTGACATGACCCTGATCAACCGCTCCGCCGTCGACCTGGTCGAGCTACTGAAGATCGGTGCCGTGTCGCCGCATGATCTTCTTGCGGCCCTCGAGGCTCGCATCGCCGAAGTCGATGGCGCGGTCAACGCCCTGCCGACTCTGGCTTTCGAGCGGGCCCGGGCGGCAGCCGATGCGCTGATGGCGCTTCCGGTGCCAGAGCGTGGCGCGCTTTGCGGCCTGCCCGTCGCGATCAAGGACCTGACCGAGGTCGCCGGCGTGCGCACCACCTATGGCTCGCCGATCTACAAGGACTTCGTGCCGGAAAACTCCGATCCTCTGGTCGAGCGCCTCGAAGCCGAAGGCGGCGTGGTTTATGCCAAGAGCAACACGCCGGAATTCGGCGCGGGTGCCAACACCTTCAACGAGGTTTTCGGAGCCACCCGCAACCCCTGCGACACGCGCCTGTCGGCGGCGGGCTCATCGGGCGGCGCGGCCGTGGCGCTCAAGACCGGCATGGCCTGGCTGGCGCACGGCTCCGATCTTGGCGGCTCGCTGCGCAATCCGGCCAGCTTCAACGGCATTGTCGGGCTGCGGCCCTCCTGGGGCCGTGTCGCCACCGATCCGGGGCAGGAGATCACAGGCCGGCTCTCGGTCGAGGGACCGATGGCGCGCACCGTCGAGGATGTGGCCCTGTTCCTCGATGTGCTGAGCGGCGAGGATGTGCGCGATCCGATGTCGCTGCCCAGGCCTGCAACACCCTTTCTGACCCAGGCGCGCTCTGGCTGGCGGCCTGCCCGCGTGGCCTGGTCGGCGGATCTCGGCATCACGCCGGTCGATCCGGAAGTGGCCGAGATCACCCGCCGCGCGGCGCTGCGCTTTGGCGAACTCGGCGCCATCGTCGAGGAAGCCCATCCCGATCTCAGCGAGGCGCACGAGGCCTTCCAGGTGTTGCGCGCCCGCAGCTTCGCCATTTCGAAGAAGGAGTTGCTCGACACCCGCGCCGACCTGCTCAAGCCCGAGGTGATCTGGAACATCGAGCAGGGCCTCAAGCTGACCTGCGCCGACATCCTGCGCGCCGAACACCAGCGCGCCGCCATGTATCGCCGGATGCTCAGCTTCTTTGGCACCCATGACCTGATCTGCACGCCGGCCACCATCGTGGCGGCCTATCCGGTCGAGAACCGCTATGTCGCCGAGTGCAACGGCGTGACCTTCGGCAACTATGTCGAATGGCTGGCGATCGCCTATGCCTTCACGCTCTGCGGCTGCCCGGCGATCTCGCTTCCGGCGGGCTACACGCGCGATGGACGGCCCATCGGCCTGCAGATCGTGGCGCGGCCGCGCGACGAGGGCCGGCTGCTGGCTGCCGCCATGGCGCTTGAGCAGGTGCTGGCCCTCAACACAGGGCTGGCTGTCGACCCGCAGGTTCGCCATCGCTGACGGCAAGTGGCCGCGCCGTCATGGCGAGCGCAGAGGCTGTCACCGGCCAATCGGCAAGGCTCAGTGGCGTGTGCAGACCGAATAGGCGCCGGCCTTGATCTTGCCCGGCAGGGTCTCGGCGAACACCGCCGTTGCATCCTCGCCATAGGTGGCGACCAGATCGCGGAAAGCGGCGAACAGCGCCGCATGGGCGAGGCTGTCGCTGTCCAGGCCCTCGTGACGCCCCGTGGCGAAGGCTTCATCCACATAGGTCACGGCGATGCGCCTCAGATCGGCGGCATCCTCGTCGGCCCTCACGGGCTCGGGCTTGTCATTGGTCACATTCGACATGGCATGCATTTCACTCAACGCCCTGAGTGTTAAGGTCTCGGCAGGGGCCGCGCCAGCGAACCCTTTAAGGAAGGTTAACGCGACCGGTTAAACTGTGGACAACACCTCAGCCGGCAGTCTGTCCCCAGGAGGCCGCCGGCTCAGCCGCCAAAGCGGCCGGCCAGGATGCGTGACAGCCGCTCGCCATCCGCCGACAGTCTCGCCGTGGCCTCGCCGGCGGCGGCGGTGCAGGTCCGGTAGGTCAAGGCAAAGCCCCTGAAGCCCCGGTTGTAGGCCCCGGCCAGCCGCTCCCGGCGGCCCGGTGTGGTGCCTTCCGCATCGAGCAGTTCGGTCATGCGCTGACGCCAGGCTGGCGCTTCGGCCCCGCCGCAAAGCTGCCTGAGGAAAGCCAGCGAGCCGATGACCTCGGCCAGCCGCAGCATGTCCGGCTCATAGGCTGTGGGAGCCGGCTCGACCGGTGCCGCCGGCGCAGCGGGTGCTGCGGGACTGCGCGGCGCGGTGCGGCCCGTGCCCTGCTGGGTCTGCGCCAGCGCAGGCCAGCACAGTGCCAGCATGAGCAGGATCGCGGCTGCCTCGCCGGCCCGCCGCCGCGCCGGCAGCGCGCTCACGTCCGCCGCTCCCAGATGGCATGGGCGGCCCGCAGCACCTCGCCGAGCTGGCGGGTGGTGGCAAGGCCGCCGAGGTTGAACGGATCGGCCCACATCACCGCGCCGGCTTCAGGCCCGGTGCGCGGCTCGCCGCCCAGCCACTCCGCCACGAAGGAGGCCACCACGAAATGATGGCTCACCGCCGCATCGGCATCGCGGTGGATGATCTCGACATGGCGGTTGAAGCCGATGATGCGGGCGCTGACGCCCACCTCCTCGCCGAGTTCGCGCAAGGCGGCCTCTTCCAGCGTCTCGCCGGCCTCGACCTTTCCGCCCGGCAAGGACCAGACATCCGAGGCGGGCGGGCTGGTGCGGGTGGCGAGAACCACGCGCCCGTCGGGCCGGAACACCGCCACGGAGGCCGCCAGCACCGGGCGCGCCGCCGCCTTGGCCGATGCCGGGAAGTGCAGCAGGCGCAAGCCGTCAGCCATGGCGCGAGCCTGCCATCAGACGTGCTGGCCGCCATTGATGTGCAACTCCGCCCCGGTCACGTAGGAGGAGGCCCCGGTGCACAGGAAGTAGATCGCCTTGGCCACCTCGTCGGTGGTGCCGAGCCGGCGCAGCGGCAGCTTTTCGACGATCTTGTCCGTGCCCGGCGACAGGATCGAGGTGTCGATCTCGCCCGGCGAAATGGAATTGACGCGGATGCCGTGCGGGCCGAAATCGGAAGCCATCTCGCGGGTCAGCGAGGCCAGCGCCGCCTTCGAGGTGGCATAGGCCGCGCCGGCGAAGGGATGCACCTGGGTGCCGGCAATCGAGGTGACGTTGACGATGGCGCCGTTGCCGGCCTTCAGTTCCTTGAACAGGCCGCGCGCCAGCATGATCGGCGCAAAGAAGTTGACCTGGAACACCCGGCTCCAGTCGTTGAAGGAGGTGTCTGCCGCGCCCAGCCGCGAGCCGCCCGGCCCCTTGGGCGAGATGCCGGCATTGTTGACCAGCGCGTTGAGCTTGCCGCCCTCCACTTCCAGCCGGCGGCGGATTTCGCCGATGCCGCGCTCGGTGTCGACCGGATCGGCCAGATCGATCTGGACATGGTCATCCGCGCCCGATGGCCATGGGCACTTGTCGGAGAAGGCCTGGCGCGAGCAGGACAGGATGCGCCAGCCGGCCATGGCGAACTGCATCACCGTGGCATGGCCGATGCCGCGCGACGCACCGGTGAGCAGCATCACCGGGCGGTTGCCCGGCTCGGTCTTGGGAAAGTCGAATTTCGGCATGGCCATGGCGGGTACCTGTCGCATGAGGCTGATTGCCACCTCCCTCTTGCCGGCACCGGGGCATGCCGCGCGGACTTCGTCCTGTGAACTGCTTACGGATACAGACGCTGCCGTGTCCAGTCGCCAGTTGGCTCGGCGCGACGGAACACCACGCGGTCATGCAGGCGGAAGGCTCCATCCTTCCAGAATTCCAGATAGGTGGGCATGATCCGCAGGCCCGTCCAGTGCGGCGGGCGCGGAACCTCGCCGATCGCGTATGTCGCGGCGTGCAGCGCCGCTGCCTTCTCCAGCGCAAAGCGGCTTTCCAGCGGTCGCGACTGCTGGCTTGCCCAGGCCCCGATGCGGCTGTCGCGCGGGCGGGACTGGAAATAGGCATCGGCCTCGGCATCGGACACCTGCTCAACCGGCCCGCGCACACGCACCTGCCGGCGCAGCGACTTCCAGTGGAACAGTGCCGCCGCCTTGTGGTTGCCGAGGATCTCGACACCCTTCTGGCTTTGAAGGTTGGTGTAGAACACGAAGCCGCGCTCATCGAAGCCCTTGAGCAGCACCATCCGCACATTCGGCAGACCGTCCGCGTCGACGCTGGCGAGCGCCATGCCGTTGGGATCGTTGATCTCGGCCGGCTCTGCTTCGGCCATCCAGGCCCGGAACAGCGCGAAAGGCTCCGTTGCTTGCGTGAAGTCACCCGTCATTAACGCTTCCACTGTCTAATCATGTCCGGTTGGTGTGTGAGTTGAGTGCTGACGTGTGGGGCCAGAACAATCCGATGGGGTATAGGGCTTTCGTGCCGGTTTGCACACGCCTGATGGCTCGTGTTGCCGTTCTGTCGGCCATCGGGCTGGCCAGCGCGGCCTGCTCGATCAGCCTGCCGATGTTCTCGCTGGTCGGCAAGTCCGAGCCCGAGAGCGCCAGCCTCACCACAGGTTCCGTGAGCACGGCGCCCGGCACCCCCGGCGCGGCAACTGCCGCACTGGCTTTTGCCCCATCCGGGGCAGCGCGCGGCGGCAAGCTGCAACTGTCGGATCATCTCGGCCCCGAGGACATCCGCCGTGCGACCGGTGCCATGGCCCTGGCGCTCGATCCGCAGGGCAATGGCTCGCCGGTCAGTTGGGACAATGCCGAGAGCCGCTCCAGCGGCCGCTTCACCCCCGTCGGCGGGCCGTTCCTGCGCGATGACGAGGTTTGCCGCGCCTTTCTGTCGACCATCGCCACGCAGATGGACAAGCACGCGCTCCAGGGAACAGCCTGCCGGCCTTCCGGCGGCGCGTGGTCGATCCGCGAACTCAAGCCGTGGAAGCAGCCGGCCTGATCTGTCCTGACCCAATGGCCGCAGCCGACCCTTGAAGAGCCCGCGCCAGAACCGATTTCCCGTGCAAATTCGGTGTTTTCCGGCTTCTGACGGTTGCGCGGGACGCCGGGCCGCACCACTTTGTGACAAACACAACCGCAGCCTGATCTGACGCCCTGCCCCGTCCGGCGGGACCGGACGTCCGGAGTATCACCACAACCATGCGCGATCCCTACACAGTGCTTGGTGTGCCGCGATCGGCCAGCGAGGCCGAGGTCAAGAAGGCGTTCCGCCGGCTGGCCAAGGAGCACCACCCGGACCGCAACGCCAATGATCCGAAGGCCAAGGAGCGCTTTTCGGAACTGAACAGCGCCTATGAGATCGTGGGCGACCCGAACAAGCGCGCCCAGTTCGACCGGGGCGAGATCGGGGCCGATGGCAAGCCGAAATTCCAGGGCTTCGAGGGCTTTAGCGGAGCGCGCCGAGGCGGCTTCGAAGGGGGCGGCGATCCGTTCGGCGGCCGCGGCGGTTTCAACCCGTCCGATGTCTTTGGCGACCTGTTCGGGGATGCGATGCGGCGCGGTGGCAGCGCCGGCCCGCGGGCCCACCCCAAGGGCCAGGACATCGAGGCGACCCTGACCGTGACGCTGGCCGACATCGCCACCGGCGCGACCAAACGGCTGAAGCTGCCGACAGGCCGCGAGGTCGAGGTCGGCGTGCCGCGCAGCGTCGTCGACGGCAAGGTCATCCGCCTCAAGGGCCTTGGCCATCCCAGCCCCTTTGCCGGCGAGCCCGGCGATGTGCTGCTGACCATGAAAGTGGCTGTCGATCCGCGCTTTTCCGTGGAGGGCAAGGATCTGCGCACGCGCATCGCGGTCGCGCTCGAAGATGCCGTGCTGGGCGGGCCTGTCCGGGTGCCGACCCTGCAAGGCGAGGTCGAGATGCGGCTGCCGCCGATGACCAGTTCGGGCCGCGCCTTCCGCTTGCGCGGCAAGGGCCTGCCGGGTGATGCCAGCCACCCCGACGGCGATCTGATCGCCGTCACCGAGATCATGCTGCCCGCCAGCGATGATGATCTCACCGCCCTCATGCGCCGGCGCAAGGGCTGATCACGCACCAGCCTGCGCCCTGATCGACGCCTCGAAAGGGTCTTTGGTTCACGTTGACACCGAATCGTGTCAGCGCTGCTACAGGCTCGAAGTTTGTTGCGTCGGTCTCCGGGCAGGCAGCTTGCGGGCCTTGTGATCAGGTCATGGCGCGGCTATGAGCACTTAAACGGATGATCGTTTATATCTAAACCAACGGGCGGCGAACAGATGAGTGTCGGAACGGGGCTTCTGAAGGGCAAGCGCGGCCTGGTGATGGGCGTGGCCAACAACCGCTCGATCGCCTGGGGCATTGCCAAGGCCTGCGCCGATCAGGGTGCCGAGCTGGCCTTCACCTATCAGGGTGATGCGCTGAAGAAGCGTGTCGAGCCGCTGGCAGCCGAACTCAAGGCGATCGTGGTCGGACATTGCGATGTCACCGACGAGCCGAGCATCGATGCGGTGTTTGCCGAGGTGGAGCGCCTCTGGGGCAAGCTCGATTTCATCGTCCACTGCATTGCCTTCGCCGACAAGAACGAGTTGACCGGCCGCTATGTCGACACCTCCGCTGCCAATTTCAGTCAGTCCCTGCTGATCTCCTGCTATTCCTTCACGGCTGTTGCCCAGCGCGCCGAGAAGCTGATGCACAATGGCGGCTCGATGGTGACGCTGACCTATTATGGCTCCGAAAAGTGGATGCCGCACTACAATGTCATGGGCGTGGCCAAGGCTGCGCTGGAAGCATCCGTGCGGTATCTGGCGGCCGACCTTGGCCCCAAGAACATCCGCGTCAACGCCATTTCCGCCGGCCCGATCAAGACCCTGGCCGCCTCCGGCATCGGCGATTTCCGCTATATCCTGCGCTGGAACGAATACAACGCGCCGCTGCGGCGCACGGTCACGATCGAGGAGGTCGGCGAGACCTGCGCCTATCTGGTCTCGGACTGGTCGCGCGGGGTCACCGGCGAGATCATGCATGTCGATGCGGGCTACCACATTGTCGGCATGAAGAACCCGGACGCACCGGACCTGAGCCTCGACAAGGCTGATTGAGGCAGCCGTGCGGCGGCCCGGTGCCGCCCTCCCACAAGCGCGACGCATCGGGGGTTGCCGAGCATGACTGCCACCACGCCGGGCCCATCTGACGGGATCAGGCCCGCTCCCGGACAGACACTCTACCTGATCCGCCATGGCGAAACCGACTGGAACGCCGAAGGCCGGCTCCAGGGCGGCCGTGACATCCCTCTCAATGACCGCGGCCGGGCACAGGCCCGCGAGGCCGGGCAGAAGCTGGCGGCGCTGGTGCCGGATGTGGCCAGCCTCGACTTTCTGTGCTCTCCCATGGGCCGCGCGCGCGAAACGATGGAACTGCTGCGCGAGACGATTGGCCAGCCCCGCGCCGCCTATGCCGTGGATCAGCGGCTGAGCGAGATCACCTTCGGCTCATGGGAGGGGCAGACCTGGCGCGAGGTTCGCAAGCTCGATCCGGCCCGCGCCCGCGCCCGCGAAACCCACAAGTGGAGCTATGTGCCGCCCGGCGGCGAAAGCTACGGCATGCTGCGCGAACGCATCCTGCCCGTCTTCGCCGGATTGACGCGCGACACGGTGGTTGTCAGCCATGGCGGGGTGATGCGCGCCGCCCTCAACGCCTACGGTTTCGAGGAGCCCTCGCGGGCCGAAAGCCTCGACATCTGGCAGGGTCGGATCATCGTGCTGACGCTGGACGGATATCGCTGGAATTGACCAGAATGCGCCTGTTTATCGCGTAAAACCACACCTGAAACGATGCAAAATCTGCGACGACCGGTCGCGGCATTAAGTCTGATCCATTTTCACGCTGTCATGTTCAGCGAAGGTTCAGTAGATATACCGTTAGGGATAGTTCGATGCACTGGGCGGGTTTCCTTCAGGGCACTGGAACAGGCCGACGCGACGGTCCGGGACGCCGGTCCAGATGGCGTGACCACTAACAGGAGAAGGGCTGTCGCTGCTGCCTGCTGCCTTTCAGGCGTTGCACGCATCGACCGCTGCCGGGTGCCATGAACGAACTTGTCAAAGTCCCGACTGATCACGCCCTCGGCCTGCCGGTTTTCGATCCGCCGCATGTGGCTGTGCTGCGCGGCGATGTGCGCCCTGATCTTCTGCGGGACGAGGTGCTGGCCGAGATTTTCGCCGACAGCGCGCGTCGCCAGCCAGAGCATGTCGCGATGCGCGATGGCGAGCGCTCGCTGAGCTACGGGGCCGTCTGGCAAAAGGCCGGCGTGATCGCCGCCGGGCTGGTCAGCCACGGCATCGGACCAGGATCGGTGGTCGGCCTGTGGATGCCGCGCGGCCTCGACCTGCTGGTCAGCCAGATCGCCATCACCCTGACAGGTGCCGCCTGGCTGCCTTTCGACGCCGATGCGCCGGTGGACCGGATCGCGGTCTGCCTTGGCGACTGTGCCGCCGGTGGCCTGATCACCGCTGCCGCCAACATGGCCAAGGCCGCCGATGCGGGCGTCGCCATCTGGTCGCCGGAGGGGCTGGCGGAAGCCGGTGCTGGCCGGGGCGATGTCCTGCCGGCGCGCGCGGCCGGGCTCACGCCTGACCATCCAGCCTACATGATCTACACCTCCGGTTCGACCGGCAAGCCCAAGGGCATTGTCGTCAGCCACCGCAACATCTGCCATTTCCTGCGCTCGGTGCAGGAGGTCTATGGCATTCGTCCGGACGACGTGGTGTTCCAGGGCGCATCGGTGGCCTTCGATCTGTCGATGGAAGAAATCTGGGTGCCGTATCTGGCCGGTGCCTCGCTCTACGTGGCGACCGCGCAGGTCATCGGCGACATCGAGAACCTGCCCGATGTGCTCGAAGCGGCGGGCGTCACGGTCATCGACACGGTGCCGACGCTGCTCGGCGTGCTCCAGCGCGACATTCCGGGCCTGCGCATCATCATCCTGGGCGGGGAGGCGCTGCCGCCGGCCATCGTGCAGAAATGGGCACGGCCCGGCCGCCGCCTGTTCAACACCTATGGTCCGACCGAGGCCACTGTCGTGGCAACCCTGGCGGAACTGACAGCCGGCGAGCCCGTCACCATTGGCGGGCCGATCCCGAACTACACCTGCTATGTGGTCAACGAGGCCGGTGCTCTGTGCCAGCCCGGCGAGCAGGGCGAGCTCTGGATCGGCGGTCCCGGCGTTGCTGTCGGATACCTCGCCCGGCCCGATCTCACGGCCGAGAAATTCGTGGCCAACCCTTTCGCTGGCGGCGACGCGGCTGTTGCCGATGCCCGGCTCTACCGCTCGGGCGATGCGGTCAGCCTCGATGCGGCCGGCAACATCGCGTTCCATGGCCGCATCGACGACCAGATCAAGATCCGCGGCTTCCGCGTCGAGTTGGGCGAGATCGAATCGTGCCTTGCCGACGAGCCGGGCATTGCCCAGGCCGCCGTGGTGATGCGCCAGGATGACGGCATCGACAAACTGGTCGCCTTCCTCGTGCCAGATGCCGGCCATGAGATCGACCGCGCAGCGCTGCGCACGGCGCTGCGCGCCAAACTGCCGCCCTACATGATCCCGGGCCATTGGGAACAGGTCGAGGCCCTGCCCCGGATGGCCGCCTCCGGCAAGGTCGACCGCAAGGTGCTGAAAGCAACGGCGCTGACTGTCACGCCCGTTTCCACCGTGCAGGCCCAGCCCGAAACCCCCACCGAAGCGGTGTTGCTCGAAGCGGCGAAGCCGCTGTTCAAGGGCCAGGCCATCGCCTTCGACGTGGATTTCTTCACCGAGATGGGCGGCCATTCGCTGATCGCGGCGCAGTTCATCTCCGCCGTGCGCCAGTCGCCCGACCACGCCATGGTCACCTTGCAGGATGTCTACAACCTGCGCACCTTGCGCGCCATGGGCGCTGCGCTGGACGAGCGCATTGCCGCCTCCGGCGGCGGCGGGCCGCGCGACCTGTCATTCGAGCCGCCCCCGCTGCGGCGCCGTTTCTGGTGTGGCCTGGCGCAGGCCGCCGCCATGCCGTTCATTCTCGGGCTGGTGACGGTGCAGTGGCTCGGGCTGTTCCTGTCCTCGGTCTTCCTGATCAAGGCCGATGCCGGCTTCTTCTATGAAATGGCCGTGCTCTGCTCGATCTTCGTCCTGCTCAATCTGGGCGCGAAGGCGATCATCATCGCCCTGAAGTGGCTGATCATCGGGCGCACCAGACCGGGCCGCTATCCGCTCTGGGGCAGCTACTATTTCCGCGTCTGGTTCGTGGCGCGCCTGATCCAGGCGACGACACCCAAATTCCTGCAGATGTCACCGCTGATGCGGGTCTGGATCCGGCTGCTGGGCGGCAAGGTCGGCAAGGAAGCCGTGATCGCCGAGTTCGAGGCTGGCGCCTGGGATCTGATCGACATCGGCGAGCGGGCCTCGACCGGCTCGAAGATGAAGCTGGCCAATGTCGAATACACCGCCAATGAAATGATCATTTCCCCTGTGGTGATCGGGGCCTATGCCCATATCGGCAATGCCTGCGTGATCTCCGGCGGATCGACCGTCTCGGAAGGTGCCGAACTGCGTGATCTGACCTGCGTTCTGCCAGGCCAGGTCGTGCCGGCATGGGAGGTCTGGGATGGCTCGCCGCCGCGCAAGATCGGCATGGTCGACCGCGCCAGCCTGCCGGTCCACCCCGAGGCCTCGCGGCCCAAGCGTGCGCTGCTCGGCGTGGGTTATTTCGCGATCTATACGCTGATGCTGATGATCGGTCTGGTGCCGATCTTCCCGGCCTTCTACGTGCTCTACAATCTCGACTATCTGATCGGCGGCGAACTCGACTACACGATCGCCTGGTCGCAACTGATCTTCTTCACCTGGCCGACGGCGGTCATCCTCATCCTGGCGTCGATGGCCATCGTGGTGGCGCTGCGCTGGCTGATCTTCCCGACGCGGATCAAGCCTGGCAGCTATTCGATCTATTCGCTGTTCTATTTCCGCAAATGGTCGATGGCGCTGGCAACCGAGGTGCTGCTGGAGACGCTGAACTCGCTCTTTGCCACGATCTACATGCGCTACTGGTACCTGATGATGGGCACCAAGATCGGCAAGGGTTCGGAATTGTCGACCAACCTGGCCGGCCGCTACGATCTGGTCGAGATCGGCAAGGGCAATTTCATCGGCGACGAGGCCATTTTCGGCGACGAGGATGTGCGTTCCGGTTACATGCGGCTCGATACGGTCAAGACCGGCGACCGCGTGTTCTTCGGCAATGCGGCCAATGTCGCGGCCGGATCGGTGATCGAGGACGATGCGCTGATCGGCGTGAAGTCCAAACTGCCCGACAGCCTGCACGTCAAGAAGAACGAAACCTGGTTTGGCTCGCCCGCCATCAAGTTCCCGACACGCCAGAAAGTCGCGCTCGGGGCCTCCGAAACCTATGAGCCGCCCCGGCACATGTTTGCCATGCGCGCCGTGTTCGAGGCGTTCCACACCTCGCTGCCGACAGCCGTGTTCCTGATGGTCGCCTACATGACCGCCGACACGCTGGAGAACTTCATCATTGCCGGTGATTACACCACCGCGGTGCTGATCGTTCTGGCGGCGGGCGTCGTCAACGCCATTGCCATGATCCTGATGTCGGTCGCGATCAAGTGGCTGATGATCGGCGTCTACAAGCCGGTGATGAAACCGATGTGGTCCTGGTGGGCGATGCGCACCGAGGCCGTGGCCGTGATCTATGGCGGCCTCGCCGGCAAGGTCGGGCTGGAATACATGCGCGGCACGCCCTTCCTGCCCTGGATGCTGCGCCTTTATGGCACGAAGATCGGCAAGGGCGTGCTGATGGACTGGACCGACATCACCGAGTTCGACTGCACCACTTTCGGCGACTATTCGGTGCTCAATGCCCATTCCTGCCCGCAGACGCACCTTTACGAGGATCGGGTCATGAAGGTGGGGATCATCGAGATCGGCAAGGGCGTGACGATCTCGTCCGGCAGCATCATCCTCTACGACACCAAGATCGGCGATTTCGCCCGGATCGAGCCGCTGACGCTGGTGATGAAGGGCGAGCAGATTCCGGCCCACACCATGTGGCAGGGCGCGCCAGCCGTGCCTTATGTCGCCCATGTCAAGGCTGCCGGCGGGCACTGAGGCTCAGCCAGGCACAGCGCCCTTGCAACGCGCCCCTGCAACAGCAACGCCGTCATCCTGGCCCCCAAGCCGGGATCGGGCGCGGTGCCACGCTGACAAACGATGAGCCGCGCGCACCACGCGATCCCGGCTCAAGGCCGGGATGACCCGCCATGCCCCGTGATTTGACGGCGGCCCGCGCCGCGTCCTAAACGAGCGGCATGTCGCACAACAGTTTCGGCCACCTGTTCCGTTTCACCACCTTCGGCGAAAGCCATGGGCCCGCCATTGGCTGCGTCGTCGATGGCTGCCCGCCGCTGATCGCGCTCACCGAGGCCGACATCCAGCGCGATCTTGATCGCCGCAGGCCCGGCCAGAGCAAATTCACCACCCAGCGCCAGGAAGCTGACCAGGTGAAGATCCTGTCGGGCGTCTTTGCCGACGAACGCACCGGGCTTCAGGTCACAACCGGAACCTCCATCGGCCTCATGATCGAGAACACGGACCAGCGCTCCAAGGACTACGGCGAGATCAAGGACAGCTACCGGCCCGGCCATGCCGATGTCACCTATGACATGAAATACGGCGTCCGGGACTATCGCGGCGGCGGGCGCTCATCCGCCCGCGAGACGGCGATGCGCGTCGCGGCAGGCGCCATTGCCCGCAAGGTCGTGCCAGGCATGACGGTGCGCGGCGCGCTGGTGCAGATGGGCCCGCACGCCATCGACCGCGCCAACTGGGATTGGGCCGAGGTGGACCGCAATCCGTTCTTCTGCCCCGACGCGAAGGCTGCCGCCTTCTATGCGGACTATCTCGATGGCATCCGCAAGGCCGGCTCCTCCATCGGTGCCGTGATCGAGATCGTGGCCGAGGGCGTGCCGCCCGGCCTTGGTGCGCCGATCTACGGGAAGCTCGATTCCGATCTCGCCAGCGCGATGATGAGCATCAACGCGGTCAAGGGCGTCGAAATCGGCGATGGCTTCGCCGCCGCAGCCCTCTCGGGCGAACAGAATGCCGATGAGATGCGCAGTGGCAAGGATGGCATGCCGACCTTCCTCAGCAACCATGCCGGCGGCGTGCTCGGCGGCATCTCCACCGGCCAGCCGCTGGTCTGCCGCTTTGCGGTCAAGCCAACGTCGTCGATCCTCTCCGAGCGCGCCTCGGTCACCCGCTTTGGGGCCGAGACGGACCTGCGCACCAAGGGCCGCCACGATCCGTGCGTCGGCATCCGCGCCGTGCCCGTGGGCGAGGCCATGATGGCCATCGTGCTGGCCGACCACTTCCTGCGCCAGCGCGGCCAAGTGGGCCAGACGGCGGCTTGGCCGTTCACGCCCTGATCCCTCCATTGCGCCGTCATGGTCGGGCCTGACCCGACCATGACGAGGCGTATTCAGTCCTGCTGAATATTTCCGCATCATTCATTGCGGCAGAACCGTCCTGCTGCTAAACCACACCCATGAAACTCGATACTTGGCTCGCCCGTGAGGGCATTTCGCGTGCGGCGTTTGCCAAGCGCGTGGCCATGTCGCCGGCCAGCATCACGGCGCTGTGCAATGACGACACGGCCTGGCTGTCGCGTGACAGTGCCGAGCGCATCGCGCGGGCCACGGGCGGGGCGGTCAGCCCCAATGATTTCCTGCAATTCCGTTTTCCGAAGGAGGCCGAGGTGCCGCACTCCGTTTCAGAAGCCATCGAGGCCTTTGCGCGCGGCGAGATCGTCGTCGTCACCGATGATGACGACCGCGAGAACGAAGGCGACCTGATCGTCGCCGCCTCGCTGTGCACGCCCGAGAAGATGGCCTTCATCATCCGCCATTGCTGCGGCATCGTCTGCACACCATTGCCACTCGACGAGGCGCGGCGGCTGAGGCTCGATCCCATGGTGTCGAGCAACGATTCAGCCCACACCACGGCCTTCACCGTGACCATCGACTACAAGCATGGCACCACGACCGGCATTTCCGCCGATGACCGCACCGCCACAGTGCGGGGGCTGGCCAACCCCAATGCGGGGGCGGCGGATTTCTCGCGCCCCGGCCACATCTTTCCGCTGATCGCGCGCGAGGGCGGGGTGCTGATGCGTTCGGGCCATACCGAGGCGGCCGTGGACCTGTGCAAGCTCGCCGGATTGCCGCCCGTGGGCGTGATCTGCGAACTGGTCAACGATGACGGCACGGTGATGAAAGGGCCGCAGATCACAGCTTTTTCAGCCCGCCATGGCCTGAAGCAGATCACTGTTGCCGATCTCATCGCCTGGCGGCAGGCGCGCGAGAAGCTGGTCGAGCGTGTTGCCACTTTCCCGGTCAGGACCGAGTTTGGCGAGTTGACCGGCCATGCCTATGTCACGCCGTTCGACAGCGTGCAGCACTTCGCCTTCGTGCTTGGCAAGCTGGGCGAGGGCCGCGACGTGCCGGCGCGCCTGCACCGGGCCGATGTGGTCGGTGACATTTTCGGCGGCGGCAAGAGCATCAACGCGGCCTTGTCGCGCTTCGCCCGCGAGGGCAAGGGCGTGCTGGTCTATCTGCGCGATGGCTCAGCCGGCGTGCCGGCCATGCGCACGCCGGACGAAGGCCTTCAGTCCGAGCACAAGCGCACGCAGGCCTGGCGCGAAGTGGGGCTTGGCGCGCAGATTCTCAAAGACCTCGGCGTCGTCTCGATCCGCAACCTCTCGTCGAGCAGCCGCGCCTTTGTCGGCCTCTCGGGCTTCGGCATCGAGATCACGGCGACCGAGCCTCTGGCAGGCAGCTAAACCAAGCCAAAGCCCTCATTGCGCGTCGCGAAGCAATCCAGAACCGCCGGACACGACCCGTTTCCGGCATCGCTTCAGCGCAGATGGTCAGCAAACACCATCAACTGGCTGGCGCGATTGCTTCGCGACGCTTGCAATGACGCAGGCCATGATCTGTGCTCGCGAACTGTGAGAGATCTCAGGCCGCCCTATCCCCTGAGGCTGGCGCTGAAACGCTTGGCCATCTCGGCGACGACCTTGCCGGCCACCGCCTCGATTTCGGCGTCGGTCAGGGTCTTTTCCGTGGGTTGCAGGGTCACGGCCAGCGCCACCGACTTCTTGCCGGCCTCGACCTTGTCGCCCTCGTAGATGTCGAACACGGCCACATCACTGATCAGCGCCCTGTCGGCCTGCGCTGCCAGACGCGCCATCTCGCCGGCTGCGACGCCGGCATCGACCACGAAGGCGAGGTCACGCGTCACCGGCTGGAACTCTGCCAGCTTCAGCTTCGGCTTCATCTTTGTCGGCTTGGCCTTGGGCAGGGGCAGCCCGTCGAGATGCATCTCGAACGCCACCAGCGGCCCCTTCACGTCGAGCAGCTTCAACGTGCGCGGATGGATTTCGCCAAAGGCGCCGATGACGCCCTTCGGGCCGAACTGCAAGGTTGCCGAGCGGCCCGGATGCATCCAGTCCGGCCCGCCGGGCACGATCTGGAGCCCGCCTGTGGCAATGCCGAGGCTGGAGAGCAGCGCCAGTGCATCCTCCTTGGCATCAAGCGCATCGACTTCGCGCGCTGCGCCGTCCCAGTGCCTCCCGGTGCCCGAGGCGCGCGCCGAGCCGCGCCGCAAGGCTGCGGCAGCCATCCGCTGGTCATCCTCGCCATCACCGAGAAAGACCTGGCCCACCTCGAACAGCGCGACATCGCCAAAGCCGCGATCGGCATTGCGCTGGGCGGCCTTGATCAGGCCGGGCAGCAGCGAAGGCCGCATGTCCGACAGATCGGCGGCAATCGGATTGGCCAGCCTGAGCGCCGGCTTGCCGCCGCCGAAATGCGTGGCCTCGTCATGGGCGATGAACGACCAGGTGACCGCCTCGACCAGCCCGCGTGTGGCCAGCGTGCGCTTGGCCAGCCGGGTGCGCTTCTGCAGCACGGTCAGCACGGGCTTGGGCACCTCGTCGACCAGCCGCGGGAACGGAACAGCGGCCACCCGGTCAAGCCCGGCAATGCGCACGATCTCCTCGACCAGATCGGCCTTGCCCTCGATATCGCCGCGCCAGCTTGGCGGCGAAACACGGACCCTGTCGCCCGTGCCGGAGACATGGAACCCCAGTTCCACCAGCGCCAGCTTCATTTCCGGCACCGGCAGCACCAGCCCTGTCAGGCGTTCGACCTCGCGCCACGGAAAGTCGATGTAGCGGCTGGTCTCGGGGATCTCGCCGGCCAGCACAGCCTGCGTCGGCTCGCCGCCGCACAACTCGATGATCATCTCGGTCGCCAGATCGAGGCCCGGCATGCAGAAATCAGGGTCCACACCACGCTCGAAGCGGTAGCGTGCATCCGAGTTGATGCCGAGCGCCCTGCCCGTGCGGGCCACGGTCAGCGGATCCCACAAGGCGCTCTCGACCAGCACGTTGACGGTGTTCTCGTCACAGCCCGAGGCCTGGCCGCCCATCACGCCGGCCAGCGATTCGACCCCGGCATCGTCGGCAATGACCACATGGTCGTCGCCAAGCTGGTAGGTCTTGCCATCCAGCGCCAGGATGCTTTCGCCCGCCCGGGCGCGCCGCACCACGAGGTTGCCATGAACCTTGTCGGCATCGAACACATGCAGCGGCCGGTTGACGGCGAAGGTCATGAAATTGGTGACATCGACCAGCGCATTGATCGGCCTGAGCCCGATGGCCCGCAGGCGCGCCTGCACCCACTCCGGCGATGGCCCGTTGCGGACACCGCGAATGAGCCTGAGCCCGAAGGCGGGGCACAGATGCCGGTCATGCGCGTCGAAGGCCAGGCTCACCGAGACGGGGCAGGGCTCGGCGCTCTTCACCGGCCTGACATTGATGTCCTTGAAGGTGCCGAGCCCGGCCGCCGCCAGATCGCGCGCGATGCCATGAACGCCCAGTGCATCGGCGCGGTTGGGCGTCACTGCGATCTCGATCACCGGATCGTCCAGCCCCGCCCAGGCGGCATAGGCCATGCCAACTGGGGCATCGTCCGGCAGGTCGATGATGCCGTCATGGTCGTTGGAGAGCTCCAGTTCGGCCGACGAGCACAGCATGCCGTTCGACTCGACGCCCCGGATCACGCCCTTGCCGAGCGTGATGTCCTTGCCGGGAATGTAGGTGCCCGGCGGCGAGAACACGCTTTTCATGCCCGTGCGGGCATTGGGTGCGCCGCAGACCACCTGCACAGGCTCGCCCGCGCCAGTGTCGACCATGCACACCCGCAGCCGGTCGGCGTTCGGGTGCTGCTTCGCCTCGATGACGCGCGCGATGGTGAAGGCCGCCAACGCCGTCGCCCTGTCCTCGACCGCCTCGACCTCAAGGCCGATCTTGTTCAGCGCCGCACAGACCTCGGCCACCGAGGCGGTGGTGTCGAGATGGTTCTTCAGCCAGGAGAGGGTGAATTTCATCGGCGTCGTCCTAGGTGTTCCACAATCCTCATCCTGAGCCTGTCGAAGGATGCCCGGACAAGACGTGTTTCAGGGAGTTCATCCTTCGACAGGCTCAGGATGAGGATCTGGGATGTCATGTGTCATTGCGAGCGCAGCGACGCAATCCAGTTTATGGCGAACCGGGACTGGATTGCGTCGCTGCGCTCGCAAGGACGGCATCAGGGGCGGAAGCGCGGCCCACACCGTAGCGCGCCAGCGCCTCCGGCCTGATGCCGCTGATGGTGTGGTGCGGATGGTCCGGGCCCACGAAGATGTCCGGCATGACGGAGAAGGGCACGACGCCGCCGCGGAAAGCCTTGCCATACTTGCCCAGTTCAGGGTCATGATCGCGACCTTCCACAAAGGCGACCAGTTCGCCATAGCCGCCAGCCAGGCTCGGCGCTGCACCCTCCTCGTCTGCCTCGAAGGCCAGATGCAGGAAACTGGCGATGCCGAACACGCCAAAGCAGCGCTCGGCACCCCCGCGCCAGGCCAGTGCTGCCAGCACCGCATCCTCGCCGACATCCAGCGTGGCGAAAGCAGGCCAGTCCAGCGCCTGCTCCATGACGGAGCGGTTGAGCCAGAGCATCTTTTCCTTGAAGGGCATGATCGGCCCTTCGGGATCAACGAAGGGCGTGTATTCCAGTGTGCGGGCCTGCCCCAGCTTGATCGAGAAGGCGCGGGCCTCGCCGTCCAGAAAGTCATGCGCAGCCTGCCTGAGATTGGCGTCGATGTCCGGCGCTGCGCGGTAGCGGCTGTCATCGTCCATGGTGATGGCCAGACGATAATCGACGCGGGCGTGCAGGATGGCGGTCGCCGTTGCGAAGACATCGCCAATGCGGCTGTGTGGCGCGGCCGCCTCGACAATGATCAGCCGCCCCGATGCCAGGGGTGCCGCAAAGCGTTGCCTCAGACCATCGAGAAACGGCGCACGGTAGGCCTGGGCATAGACAAAGGTGCAGACGCTGAGGCCGCCCGCAGCCAGCGCCGGCGCGAAGCCATCGTCGATATCGTCCAGCAACCGCGTCAGCAGGTCCTCGCGGCCCCGGCTGCAAACAACGATGGCGATGTCGTGGAAAGTGCGGGTGGTGGCCACGATGGGACTCACGAGAGGGATGATGGGTCAGCGCATCGCGCGCTGGAGCGCCTTGTAGATTTCGTCGTCGTTGCGCTTGCCAATCAGGCGCACGAAAACGGTGTCATCCTCGACAACATAGATGATGCGGAATTCACCAGCCCTCACGCGGCGATAGGGTGTGAAGCCTTGCAACTGCTCACTTGGCGGATCATTCGGTGCCTGCTTCAAACATTCGAGCCGCTCGGCGATCTGCCGTTGATGCTTCGCAGGCAGATTTTCAGCAAAGACCTTCGCTTGCCGCGACAGGTTGAGTTTGAAGGTCAATCCGATGCCTTCAGCATTTGTTGCAGCAACGCTTCCGATTCTTCAACACCGATGTAACCTTGCCTGTGGGCCTCATCAGCACGTTCGGCCCAGATACGGTCCTCGAAATCCTGAAATGACATGAAGATGCCGACCGGCCTGTCGTTCTTGGTGACGATCACTGGCTCGCGCTGGGCCATGTCGAGGAACTGGCCGAAATTGTTCTTCGCTTTGGCGGCAGTGATGGTTTTCATGATGAAATGTCCAAATTGGCTAATTTAGGCATTTACCGGACCAGACGAGCAAACGCAACCGTCGTGGCGCACGCTCCGATGCACTCCGCCCTTGCCAGGCCGCAGGGCTCAAAGTCTTCACCGCGCTTGCGGTCAACCTCAACCCGACAACCCGCCCGCCAGCGTCGGGAAATCCAGTGGCCGGAAGCCGTAGTGCTGGAGCCAGCGCACATCCGCCTCGAAGAACGGGCGCAGGTCCGGCATGCCGTATTTC
>JALORF010000031.1 GCA_025459195.1 Beijerinckiaceae bacterium | reverse complement strand
CGGGACGCGGTGCGCCACCGTCGGGGCGCGGTCCACGGAAACCGGAATCAGGTCGCGGCGCATCGGAGCGCATCGCCGGCCGATCACCTTCGGGACGGGACGGGCGGTCTTCACGCGGGGCGCGCGGAATGTCAATGCGGGGCGGGCGGCCGTCCATGCGGAACGGGCGGCCGTCATTGCGCGGAGCCGCCGGTGCCGGTGCGCCGGCGCTCGGCGCGCGCGGGGCAGGTGAAGCCTCCTCGGTCACGCGGCCACGCCGGCGGAATTCATCCTCGGCACGGCGGCGTTCCTCTTCCTCGCGCTGGCGCTGGGCGGCGGCATCGCGCTCCGCCCGCTCGCGCTCCTCGCGGGCAGCGCGGGCGCGAGCCTCTTCCTCGGCGCGGCGACGCTCTTCCGATTCACGGCCGCTGTAATCGGCAAGGGCGCGGGTGCGGGCATCCTGCTCGTCAGCGGAGAGCGTCCGCAGCACCATGCTGGCAGCGGGCTTGGCCGGCGCTGCGGGAACTGGCGGCGTAGGCGCGGGGGCGGGCGCAGCAGCCACGGGGGCCGGGGCCACCGGGCGCGGCGGGGCAGCACCATGATGCGACAGGTCCGACGGGCCGGAAATGCGGCGCTTGACCTCGACCACCACCGACTTCGAGCGACCATGGGAGAAGCTCTGCTTCACCGTGTTCTGCTCGACCGGGCGCTTCAGCGTCAGGGTCTTTGGCGGCGACACCGTCAGGGTCTTGTCGCCGGGGTTCTTTGGATCGGTCATTCCGATGTGGGTCCTGCGGTTACAGTCTTTGTCTGGGTCGCGTCAGCGGGCGGACCTGCTTCTGGCAATGGTCTTGTCCGAAAATGCACGAGCCGACGCCAGCGATCGAGGAAAGCCCCAGCCGCAGCGCCATCTTTGACCGCTGCATGTATCACAAGGTCCCGCCCCAAAGCCAACGCCAAATCATGGCTCGTGAAACAATCGGCGACAGGGATGCGAGCGGCCTGATCACCGTGCCGGCGTGTCGCCACCTGCTGGAGCTTGCGCCGGCCATCTTCCGCGCCATCGCTGGCTTCAAGCCAGATGGCAGGCCGCTGATGACCGCCAAGCACGGCCTCGACCTTGCCGAACCCGGTGACCACCAGTCCGGCCTTGTTGGCGAAGGACAGGGATTGCAAGGCATCGCGGGCCAGCAGGGCATCGATCTCGTCGGCCAGCGTCGACGAAACGCTGACCGGCTTCTTCAGCGAACGGGCAAAGGCTTTCGTGCGGATGGCCAGCTCGACAGCCGGCCGCGACAGGCTGGTCCAGACGCCGCGGCCGGGCAGCTTGCGCCGGATATCCGGCACCAGTTGCCCGTCAGGGCCGGCGACGAAGCGGAGCAGGTCGTCGACAGGCAGTGACAGACGGGTTGCGACGCAGCGCCGCTCGCTGTCAGGCAGGTCGTCCTCCCGCGCGTCGCGCTCCATCGTAGCCGATTGCCTCGCTGCCTGCCCGCATCGCCGCTCAGGCGTCCGTTTCGCCGGCTTCGGTCTCAGCCTCGGCGGCGGGTGCCTCGATCCAGCCGGCCTTGATGCGGGCGGCCATGATCATGGCTTCCGCATCATCGCGCGACAGGTTGAAGCTGTCGAGGAAACCGGCATGACGCGTGGTCTCTCCCTGCTTGCGCTCGGTGTAGCCGATCAGATCATCGGTGGCGCAGCCCGCCAGGTCCTCGATCGACTTCACGTCGTTCTCGCCCAGGGCCACCATCATCGCGGTGGTGATGCCGTCAATCTCGCGCACCTCGTCGAGGACGCCGAGTTCCTGGCGGCGCGCGTCGAACTCCGCCTCGCGCTCGGCCAGGTAGCTGAGGGCGCGGTTCTGGATCTCGCTCGCCGTATCTTCGTCGAAACCCTGGATGCCGGCCAGTTCGGACAGATCGACATAGGCGACCTCCTCCACCGTGCGGAAGCCTTCGGAGGCGAGCAACTGGCCGACCACCTCGTCCACATTCATGGCGGACATGAACAGTTCCGTGCGGCTGAGGAATTCCTTCTGCCGGCGCTCGGACTCCTCGGCTTCGGTCAGAATGTCGATGTTCCAGCCTGTAAGCTGCGATGCCAGGCGCACGTTCTGGCCCCGGCGGCCGATGGCCAGCGAAAGCTGCTCATCGGGCACCACGACCTCGATCTTGTCGGCTTCCTCATCGAGCACGACCTTGGCCACCTCGGCAGGCTGGAGCGCGTTGACGATGAAGGTGGCGATGTCCTGCGACCACGGAATGATGTCGACCTTCTCGCCCTGCAACTCGCCCACCACGGCCTGCACGCGGCTGCCGCGCATGCCGACGCAGGCTCCGACCGGATCGATCGAGGAATCGCGGCTGATCACCGCAATCTTGGCGCGAGAACCCGGATCCCGGGCCACGGCCTTGATCTCGACGATGCCGTCATAGATCTCGGGCACTTCCTGGCCGAACAGCTTGGCCATGAACTGGGGATGGGTGCGGGACAGGAAAATCTGCGGGCCGCGCTGCTCGCGCCGCACATCATAGACATAGGCGCGGATGCGGTCGGAAACCTTGAAAGTCTCGCGCGGAATCAGTTCGTCGCGGCGGATGATGCCCTCGCCACGGCCCAGATCGACGAAAACATTGCCATATTCGACGCGCTTGACCACGCCGTTGATGATGTCGCCGATGCGATCCTTGTATTCATCGAACTGGTGGTCGCGCTCGGCCTCGCGCACCTTCTGGACGATGACCTGCTTGGCCGACTGGGCCGCGATGCGACCGAAATCGAAGGGCGGCAGCGGATCGGAAATGACGTCGCCGGCCTGGGCGGCGGGGTTCTTGCGACGCGCTTCGCCAAGGCTGATCTCGATGGCGTCGTTCTCGACCTTGTCGACCACCTGCAGGTGGCGGGAGAGCCGCAATTCGCCGGTCTTGGGGTGGATTTCGGCATGGACGTCCGTCTCCGCGCCATAACGGGAGCGCGCCGCCTTGGCGATGGCGTCTTCCATGGCACCGACCACGATCTGGCGGTCGATGGACTTCTCGCGGGCGACCGCGTCGGCGATCTGCAACAGCTCAAGGCGATTGGCGCTGACGACCATGACTCAGTTCTCCTCGTGTAGCTTGCGGGCGTCGGGCTTGGGCACCCGCGCGGATTTGGGCTTGGGAACGGGGCCGCCCTTCGGTTTGGGGGCGGCCTTCAACTTGACATCGGGTGCCGAGCGCCGGCGCTCGACCGCTTCGGGTTCGGGCATGGCAGGCTCGAGGCCATCCTTGCCGCGCTTCAGCGACTCGGCGATCAGCGCATCGGTCAGCATCAAACGCGCTTCCGACATGTCCGCGATCGGCAGCGAGACAATACGGTCGGCACCCTCGGGCGCATCGGGCAATTCGAGCAGGGCGTGCGCGCCCTCGACCCCGCGCAGGAAACCGCGATAGCGCTTGCGGCCATGGGCGGGCACGGCCATCTCGATCTTGGTGTCATGGCCCGACCAGCGCGCGAAATCGGAGGGCCGGACCAGCGGCCTGTCAATGCCGGGCGAGGACAACTCGAGATAGTAGGCCGCTGTGATCGGCTCCTCGACATCCATCACCGGCGACACGGCGCGGCTGACGATCTCGCAATCGTCGACACCCATTGACCCATCCGGCTTCTCGGCCATGATCTGCACGGTGCAGCCATTCATGCCGGTGACCCGGACACGCACGAGGCGATAGCCCAATTGCTCGATGACGGGTTCGACCACGCCGGCAACCCGCGCAGCCACGCCGTTCTCGAGGATGAGCCGGTTATCCTGACCGCTGGCCTCCGCGTTGGCAGGGGCCCTGTCGGCTTGAGTGTCTTGATCCTGCATGGCTGGAACCAGCGCATCCCTTGATGTGGCGAATCAACCCGGGCGATCAGGCAACAAAAAAGAGCGGGTCGTTTCGGACCCGCTCTTGATCGTGGCTTGCAGCCTGAACCAGAGCTTTGACTGCTGTATAGGTCAAAACCATGGGCAGTTCAAGCAAGGCATGCGCGGGAATAACCGTCGCTGTCTGGTCGGCAAAACGATCTCCGCTGCCGCTTTCGGCAATCGCGCTAACCGACTGGTGACAGTTAGCCGCTAGAGAAGGCAGACGCGTTCGGGACCCTTTGCTCGCCATGACCACCGTCAGCGCCATTCTGGCCGATCTGGATTCTGCCCTGGCCTCACGATCCGAGGACCAGAAGAACAGCACGATCAATCGTGTCACCGACATGTTTGCGGCGCGGGCAGACGAATATTCTGACGAGCAGGTCAGCGTCTTCGACGTCGTCATCGGCCGCCTCGCATCAGGCGTCGGCCTGCAGAGCCGCATCGACCTTTCAGAACGCCTGGCCGATCTGGTCAAGGCACCACACGGTGTGGTGCGCCAGCTTGCACTGGACGAGATCGGTGTCGCCCGACCGGTTCTGACCCGCTCGCGCATGCTCACCGAGAATGACCTGATCGCGGTGGCCTCGACCAAGGGTCGCGATCACATGCTGGCCATCACGGAACGGCCACACCTGACCCCGCCGGTGACCGATTACCTCGTCGTCAAGGGCGACCGGGTGATCTCGCACGCCCTGGCCGGCAATGAAACAGCCCAATTCTCGGCGCGCGGCATGGGGCTTCTGGTCACACGCGCCTTCGCCGACGATGCCTTGCAGGTGACCCTGAGCGGGCGCGACGACATTCCATCCGAACTGATGGTCAACCTCTCCAATGCAGCGCGTGACAGTGCACGCCGCCGGCTGATGTCGCGCACCTCTTCGGCTGCCTTGATGAGCCGGGACGGCGGCGACGGCCTGCATGCCGACCCGGACATCTCGGAAAGCCGCAAGGCTGCGGCGCAGACCGTTCGTGAGCTGTCCGCTCGGGGCGGGCTCGACGAGCGCGCCCTGCATCACTATGCCGTGTCCGGCAAGAGCGACGAAGCGCTCTATGCCCTCTCCTTCATGGCGAAAGTGTCGCTGCATGCTGCCGAGCAGGCCATTCTCGGGGCTGACCGCGATGCCTGCCTGGTGATCGGCAAGGCCATGGAATGGAACTGGGAGACGATCGAGGCCCTCATCGGGCTCAGGCCGTCCGCTGAAAACTTGCCGCACATGATGGATCGGGCGAAGAGCAACTTCGAGAACCTGTCCGCTGCAACCGCGCAGCGCGTGCTCCAGTTCATGCGGGTGAAGGATCAGGCTGCCCGGTAGGGACGGCCGCTCCGCTATCCACCCGGATGGCGCGGATGTAGGAAGGCCGCCTTCCTGCCGCGAAGGCCTTGGCCTCGTAGCGGGTCCTGACCCAGCCCTCGAAAGGTGTCAGCCAGTCCGTGGCGGCGTTCGCCTGCCAGATCAGGTCGGAACGGGGCGCCAGGCGTGCCAGCGTCCAGCCCACATAGTCGTCGATGTCGGACGCGAAGCGGAACGCTCCGCCCGGGCGCAGCACGCGGGCGATGTCGTCCAGTGTGCGGGGTGACACGAACCGGCGCTTGCGCTGGCGGCGCTTCGGCCAGGGATCGGGATAGAACAGGTCAACGCGCTCGATTTGCCCGTCAGGGAGCCGCTGAAGCAGCGGTGCCGCGTCGTCACACCACAGCCGGATATTGGTCAGGCCCTCGCGCTGGATGCTGGCAAGCATCTTCGCCATGCCGTTGATGAACGGCTCGCAGCCGATGAAGCCCATGTCGGGTGACTGGCGGGCGGCGGCGAGGAGATGTTCGCCACCTCCGAAGCCGATTTCGAGCCCGACTGCGCGCACCGGATCGGGAAACAACGCAGGCAGGCTGGACGGCAAAGCCGCAGGCAGCAGCAAACGGGGCAGCAATGTGCCGAACAGGTCGGACTGGCCGCCGCGCAGCTTTTTCGCCTTGCGGCGACCGAAGAACGCTCCACCCGGACGCTCCGGCGCGTTGCCCTGTGCCGGGCTGTCCGTTTCGGGGCTGGACGGATCGCTCAAGGTCAGCCCTCACCGATGATGACGGCTGCTGTCAGGCGACAGCAGCCTTGAGCGGCTTGACGAGATCGGTGCGCTCCCACGAGAAGCCGCCATCGCGTGATGCCTTGCGGCCGAAATGGCCATAGGCCGAGGTGCGGGCGTAGATCGCCTTGTTGAGGCCCAGATGCTCGCGGATGCCGCGCGGGCTCAGGTCCATGACCTTGGCCACGGCCGCTTCGAGCCGATCATCGGCGACCTTGCCGGTGCCGTGCGTGTCGACGTAAACCGACAGCGGCTGGGCCACGCCGATGGCATAGGACAACTGGATCGTGCAACGATCCGCCAGCTTGGCAGCGACGATGTTCTTGGCGAGGTAACGCGCGGCATAGGCAGCCGAACGGTCGACCTTTGTCGGATCCTTGCCGGAGAAGGCCCCGCCACCATGCGGGGCAGCGCCGCCATAGGTGTCGACGATGATCTTGCGACCTGTGAGGCCGGAATCGCCGTCAGGACCGCCGATCAGGAACTTGCCGGTGGGGTTGATCCACCACTTGCAATCCTTGTCGATGGCGATGTCGGCGAGGGTTTCGCGGATGATGGGCTCGACCAGCTTGCGCACATCGGCGGACGTCATGCTCGCGTCGAGATGCTGGGTCGAGAGCACGATCTGGGTCACGGCGGTGGGCCGGCCGTTCTCGTAACGGATGGTGACCTGGCTCTTGGCGTCGGGGCCGAGCTTGCCGCAGCCGCGTTCGCCGGCCTTGCGCAGCTTTGTCAGGTTCTCGAGAATTTTGTGCGAATAGTAGATCGGCGCCGGCATCAGTTCGGGTGTCTCGGTGCAGGCATAACCGAACATGATGCCCTGGTCGCCAGCGCCGACATCCTTGTTGCCGGCGGAGTCGACGCCCTGGGCGATGTCCACCGACTGGGGATGCAGCAGGACGTCGATCTTGGCGGTTTTCCAATGGAACCCGTCCTGCTCGTAGCCGATGTCGCGAATGGCGCGGCGGGCGACGGACTTGACCTTGCTCTTCATCGCCTTTTCGTCGAGCGAGGTGCGGACCTCGCCGGCAATCACGACCCGGTTGGTGGTGGCCAGCGTCTCGCAGGCCACGCGAACCTGGCTCGCATCCATGCCGGCCTTGCCGGCTTCGCGGAAGAACAGATCCACCACCTCATCGGAAATCCGGTCGCAAACCTTGTCGGGATGGCCTTCGGAGACCGATTCACTGGTGAAAAGATAGCTCGAGCGGGCCACGGCACGTCCTCTGGGCTGATGAAGGGTTGGCTTGGAAAGGCTGGATTCGGAAGTCGGCTGTCTGTCGCCGCGCGGGAGCGCGATGGCGCGCGCTTTTGCCAGCGGAACGGGTCGTCGTCAAGCCGATTGACCGGAACACCGGACGATTGTTCGTCAATTCGAACGCGACATGCGCCGATCGGCGGCTTTTGTCAGGAGTTTGGCTGGCTGGCCGCCAGTGCTTCGACCAGATCGATCAGCCGGCGGCGGACCTGCGCATCGGAAATGCGCACGAAGGCGCGCGTCAATTGCACACCTTCGGATGTCGCCATGAAATCGGAGACGAAGTTCGACTGTGGCAACTCGCCGAAGCCCGCCGCCATGACGATATCGCCGGAAGGGGCTCCCTCGAAGAAGAATTCGACCGGAACACCCAGGATCTTGGCAATCTGCTGCAGGCGACTGGCACCGATGCGGTTGGCGCCCTTCTCGTATTTCTGGATCTGCTGGAAGGTGATGCCGAGCGCCTCTCCGAGCCGTTCCTGGCTCATGCTGACGAGAAGGCGGCGCATCCTGACCCGCGCCCCGACATGACGGTCAATCGGATTGGGAACTTTCTTCGGCACCACAGCCATGATCAGCGAACTATCCCATCAAACCCGCGCGCCGGAGCATCATTCCGGCGGCGGACCAAACCTAGCCAGACAAGGGCCTGCGCCGCAGCCGACCGGCAACGGCAAGTAAAACACAGACAAACATCAGCGCGCCAGCGGGCAGGTTGCCGACTCGCGAAAAGGTTGTAGGGCCGATTGCCCTCGGGAGTCCAGTGTCCAATACGCCATCTGTACCAAGAGGCAGGCTGGCAACCACACGTCCATAGGCATCGACGACGCTGGATACACCATTGTTGGCAGCGCGCACCATCGGCATGCCTTCCTCGATGGCGCGCAACCGTGCCTGACTGGCATGCTGGTAAGGGCCCGGTGTGCGGCCGAACCAGGCATCGTTGGTGACGTTGAGCAGCACTTGCGGACGGCGTGCCGCGACCGTGCCCGATGCTCCGCCCTGCGGCAGCACCTCGCCGGGGAAGATGGCCTCGTAGCAGATGCTGGCGGCAACAGGCGGAAGGCCGGGGACATCGAGCACCGTGCGCCCGGCCGAGGCCGTGAAGCCGCCCGGGATCGCCACGAACGCGGTCAGACCGAGCCCGTGCATCAGCCGCTCGAAAACCGATGGCAGGTATTCGCCGAACGGCACCAGATGATGCTTGTCGTAGGACGCGACGATGCCGCCTTCGCGGGTGATGACCTGGATCGCGTTGAAGATCGGCGGCTGGCTCTCGCCGGGCAGGCTGGCACCGGCCCGCGCCGCGCCGGTGATCAGCGTGACACCACGGGGGAGCGCGCTGCTGATCCGCTGCAGTGCCGCAGGCGTGCGGTCAAGCAGGAAGGGAAAGGCTGATTCGGGC
This sequence comes from Beijerinckiaceae bacterium, assembly GCA_025459195.1. Taxonomy (GTDB): domain Bacteria; phylum Pseudomonadota; class Alphaproteobacteria; order Rhizobiales; family Beijerinckiaceae; genus Allobosea. The sequence continues at coordinate 12,166 of JALORF010000031.1, read as the reverse complement.
CAGATCAGGTGCGTGACATCCTGCAGGCCGAGCGTGCGCGGCGAGGTGGCACGATCCGAAATCGCCAGGTAGCGCTCGACGATCTCGCGGCCCTTGTCGGGCTGGAATTTGTCATCCTGCGGCAGGTTGGGCTGCATGATCCTGAGCTTGACGCCGGCCACCAGCGGGCTGGCTTGCGCCGGAATCCGCTGCCAGCCGAACAGGGCCATGCCGCACAGCACGCCAAGGGCCATCAGCCCTGTCGCGACCTGTTGCCCGGTCCGCCCAAGACCGACGATCACCGCGGGCGTGGCAGCAAGGCCGACCGCCAGCACCGTCAGCCCATGCAGGCCCACCAGCGCGGCTGTCTGCGACAGAAGGCTGTTTTCGGCCAGCGCCTGGCCAAAGGCATTCCAGGGAAAGCCGGTGAACAGCCAGGACCGGCACCATTCGGTGAAGCCGATGGCCCCGGCCAGCGCGAAGATGCGGCTTGCCCCAGGCCGCCAGAGGGCCTGGGCCAGGGCAAACCCGGTTGCCGGGAAGAAGGCCAGCACCATGGGCAAGCCGAAGACACCAAATGGCATGGCCCAAAGGAACTTGTCGGCCTCGACCAGAAAGGCCGCGCCCAGCCACCACAAGCCGGCGACGAAATAGCCGAAACCCCAGAACCAGCCATCGGCGAACGCCTGGCCAAGCCGCCGGTGACGTGACGGGGATGCAACCCCGTCCAGAAGCCAGACCGCAATGGTGAAGGGAACGACCAGCAAGGGCCACAGCCCGAACGGGGCCAGCGTCAGTGCGCCAACCGCGCCGCCGACGACCGCGATCATCCTGCGCCGCCAGCCCCAGCTCAGCATCACCGAATCGCCGAGGCTGCGCAGCATCACGGGCCGCTCAACCGGACGGATCGGTGCCGACCGGCGCAGGACCTGGTTCGGTGCCGGGAAGTCCGGGCTGCGGACGATGGATCCGCACCCGCTTGAGCCGCCTTGGATCGGCATCGAGCACTTCGAATTCAAGGCCGTCGGGGCCCTTGATCAGCTCGCCCCGCGCTGGCACACGGCCCACGATGCTGACGATCAGACCGCCCAGCGTGTCGACATCCTCCGCCTGACGCGCCGAGACCAGATCAACCGACAGCGCCTCCGAGATGTCCTCCAGCGGCACACGCGCGTCGGCCACGACCCGCCCATCCGCCAGGCGCGTGATGCCGGAGCCTTCGGCCTCGTCATGCTCGTCCTCGATGTCGCCGACCACGATCTCGACGAGATCCTCGATCGAGACCAGACCATCGGTGCCGCCATACTCGTCGATCACGAGGGCCATGTGGGTGCGCGTGGCCTGCATCCGGACCAGCAAATCGACCGCCGGCATCGAGGCCGGGATGTAGAGCACGGGCCGCAGGATGCGCGCACTGGCAAGGGTGGCTGTCAGGTCGACCGCGCCCAGATCAGGGCCGGCAGGCTCGCTCCCGGCCTTGCGGCGGCGCTTGCGCTGCGCGTCGGCCCGGGAGGCGAGATACTCCACGAAGTCGCGGATGTGGATCATGCCGCGCGGATCGTCGAGCGACTCGCCATAGACCGGCAGGCGCGAATGGCCGGCGCTGCGAAACAGGGTCAGAAGATCGCCAAGAGAGATGTCGGCAGCGGCAGCAACGATGTCGGCACGGGGGATCAGAACGTCCGCCACGCGCTTGGTCCTGAGGCTGAGCACGTTGGACAGCATGGCGCGCTCTTGCGGGGAAAGCTCCGCATCACGGCCATTTTGTGCCAATGCGCCTTCAATCTCGGCGCGAAGGGAAGGTCCACCCTTGAGCTTGAGCGCGCCAAGAAGACGCGACAGGACACCGGCCGGTGGGTTCTGGAGGCGATCGCTGGTCGGTCGACTGTCGTCGGTCATAGCGGATTGTGGATGGCCCGAACTTGGCGGCTTCGTCAAGATTTATCGGCGTAAGGGTCGGCGATTCCGAGCTCCCGCAGCACGGAGCGCTCGAGATCCTCCATCTCCTGGGCTTCGTCATCGGTTTCGTGGTCGAAGCCCAGAAGGTGCAGGAAACCGTGCACGACGAGATGGCTGAGATGGTCCGGCAAGGTCTTGCCATCCTGTTCCGCCTCGCGCTGGAGCGTCTCACAGGCCAGCACGATATCGCCCAGCATGGCAGCGGAGGCCAGATCACCGCCGGTTGTCGCTGGAAAGGACAGCACGTTGGTGGCCTTGTCCTGCTGACGCCAGGCCCGGTTGAGCTCGCGGATCTGCGCGTCATGGGTCAACAGAAGGCTGACCTCCGCCCCCGGCTTCAGGGCCACGGCGGCGAGGCCGGCGGCGGCCCTGATCGCAGCTTCGATCCGCGTTTCAAGGTCCGGAATGGCCTGCCACAGCGCGCTTTCGATGCTGATGTCGATGTCGAGATGCGGCGCAGGCGTCACCGCGAACCCCGCTCCGGAGGCGTTGCTGCGATTGCTGGCTCGCGGGCCGCATCCTCGTAGGCCTTGACGATCTTGCGCACGAGATCGTGGCGGACGACGTCGGCCTCGCGGAAGGTGACATGGCCGATGCCCTCGACACCGGAAAGTAGCTTGACCGCCTCGATGAGGCCGGATTTCTGCTGCGGCGGCAGGTCGATCTGGGTCGGATCGCCCGTGATGATCATGCGTGAGCCTTCGCCAAGGCGGGTCAGGAACATCTTCATCTGCATGGAGGTGGTGTTCTGGGCCTCGTCCAGCAGCACGACCGCATTGGTCAGAGTGCGGCCTCGCATGAAGGCCAGCGGCGCGATCTCGATCATGCCGGTCTGCAAGGCGCGCTCGACCAGCCGTGCCTCCATGAAATCATACAAGGCATCGTAGATCGGCCTGAGGTAGGGATCGACCTTCTCGCGCATGTCGCCGGGCAGGAAGCCGATGCGTTCCCCGGCCTCGACAGCGGGGCGCGACAGGATCATGCGCTCGACCACGCCCTGCTCGATCAGCGAGACGGCATGGCCGACGGCCAGCCAGGTCTTGCCGGTGCCGGCAGGTCCCTCGGCAAAGACCAGTTCATTGCGCTTCATGGCCCTGAGATAGGCATCCTGCGCGACGGAGCGGGCCCTGACCGGACCGCGCTTGCGCGTCACGACCGCGTCGAACGACACCCCGTTGCCATCCTTCGGTGACGGGAACAGGGAGCGCTGCTGGGCACTTTCCTCGATGGCGCCATCGACATCACCGGGGCTGACGCTGGCCCCGGCACGGGCGCGCGCATACAGGCTTTCCAGCACGCGCCTCGCCTGTTCGGTCGTCTCTGGCGGGCCTTTCAGGAGGACATGATTGCCGTTGGCATTGGCGACGATCTGGAGCCGCCGCTCGAGATGGGCGAGGTTCTGGTCATACTGCCCGAAAACGACACCGGCGAGCCGGTTGTCCTCGAAGGTCAGGGATAACTCGGCCGCTTCGCGCACGGACGGCGTCGAAGCGGTCACCGAGGGACGGATCATGCCCTTGCCGGGCGCCAGATCAGACCTTGCCAAGCGTGCATCTCTCCCAAAACAGGATTGCCATGATCGCGAGAGGGACGTGGACGCCGCGATTCGCGTCCTGTGCTTCATCAAACCCTGGAATCAGGCAGACATGCCACCGATGGATGTTGGCAGAGCCTGACGCGCCTCACCCGAATCAACACCACCGACACCAGCTTTCACCGAATCGGTGCGCCCGAACAGACTGTTCGTTGATTGTGACAGGATCTTTACCCCGACGATATCACCGGGCCGATATCCGCCGCCATCGATCTGGACGGTTTGCAGGAACGGTGTCTTGCCGGTGAGCTGTCCCTCCTCGCGGCCCTTGCGCTCGAGCAGGATCTCGGTGCTCCGGCCAACCATGGCGGCATTGAACGCCTGACGGTGCTCCTCGAGCCGGGCCTGAAGCTCGGCCAGCCGTTCGGACTTGAGCGTTTCAGGCACCTGATCGGGCGCATCCGCTGCCGGGGTGCCGGGGCGGATGGAATACTTGAACGAATAGGCCGAAGCGAAACGCATGTCGTCGATCAGCCGCATCGTGTCGGCAAAATCCGCATCGGACTCGCCCGGAAAGCCGACGATGAAATCGGATGACAGGGCAATGTCGGGGCGCACCGCCCGCACCTTGTCGATGATGCGCCGGTAATCCGCGCCGGTGTGCTTGCGGTTCATGGCGGCGAGGACCCGATCCGAGCCCGACTGCACCGGCAGGTGCAGGTAGGGCATCAGCGAAGGCAGGTCGCGATGGGCGGCGATGAGGTCATCGTCCATGTCGTTGGGGTGGCTGGTCGTGTAGCGCAGCCGCGCGATGCCGGGAATGCCGGCAACCCGCGCCAGCAGCTTCCAGAGCGGCCAGATCTGTCCGTCCGGCCCTTCGCCATGATAGGCGTTGACGTTCTGGCCGATCAGCGTGAGCTCGCGCACGCCAGCCTCGGCGAGTTTTCGCGCTTCGGCCATGATCCGCTCGACGGGCCGCGAGAGCTCCGCGCCGCGCGTGTAGGGCACGACGCAGAAAGCGCAGAACTTGTCGCAACCTTCCTGCACTGTGAGGAAGGCCGTGACGCCGCGGGCCATGGTGCGCGCCTTGTCCGGTTCCGGCAGGGCTCCGAACTTGTCCTCGACCGGAAACTCGGTGTCGACCACGCGCCTGCTGCGCGAGCGGGCCAGCAGATCGGGCAGGCGATGGTAGCTCTGCGGGCCGACGACCAGATCAACCGCATGCTGACGCCGCTGGATCTCGGCGCCCTCCGCCTGCGCGACGCACCCGGCCACGACGATGCGTGTCTCGAGGCCCTGATCGGCGCGGGCGGTCTTGATCTCGCGCACCCGGCCGAGTTCCGAGTAGACCTTGTCGACGGCCTTTTCCCGGATGTGGCAGGTGTTGAGGATCACCAGATCGGCATCGTCCTGACGGCTGGTCTCGGCATAGCCGTCACCGGCAAGGACATCGGCCATGCGCTGCCCGTCATAGACGTTCATCTGGCAGCCATAGGATTTGATGAAGACCTTTTTGGTCGTTCCCTGCTTGCTCATGCCTGATGGCCTTGCCTGCCGGCGACCCGATGTGGACCGCCCGGAGCCTTTTAGCCGATGCGGCGGAAAAGTGGACTCATCGTTTTCAGTCCCTGGCTGGTCCTTGCTCCGGCATGGCGCCAGAGCCGGAGTCTGGCCGTGACCGGGGCCGGCCGCTGAGATGGGTGGCGGCGGCATGCCGCACCTCGGCCTCCGCCAGGCGCGTGGCTTGCTTGCGCGAATGCTCGCGCCCCATCCGGATCGGTTCGCCCCAGACCAGACGCACGTCGATCGGGCCACCCTTGAGGATGTCGAGCAGGTGCGGTGACAACTCGGTGTCGCCATACCAGGCCAGCCGTGCCCGTTCAGCCCTTCCACCGGGCAAGCCATGGCGGCCGGTGTAGAGCACCGCCAGGGGCTGGACGGTGATCTCGCCATCGCCATCAGGGCCGAGGGCTTCCTTGACCGCACCCAGAAGCGATGACCGGAAAGGCAGGATGCGCGAGCCATCGCCCGTCGTGCCCTCGGCGAACAGGACCACGCTGTCGCCCTTCAGCAGCCGTTCGCCCATCTGCGATGTGGTGGCGGCCGTGGCGGTCCGGCGCGAGCGGTCGATGAAGATCGTGCGCTGCATCCGCGCCAGCAGGCCGATGCCCGGCCAGCCGGCGATCTCCGACTTGGCGATGAAGGAGACCGGCCCGGTCGCCCCGATCACGGGGATATCGAGCCAGGAAATGTGATTGGCGACGATCAACGTCTGCCCGCTGCCATCGGGCGGAGTGCCGGCCACCGTGGTGCGGACCGCCAGCACGCGGCAGACGAGCCGGTGGAACCATCTGGGAATGATCTGGCTCCGGGCAGGGGCAAACCGCACGATCAGCATCTGCACAGGCAGGGCCGGCAAGGCACCCAATGCGATCAGCGCGACGCGCGCCAGCGCCTTGGGCGTCCACCTTGGCCGGCTCGCCAGAGTTGAGGGCGCCGGGGGCGGTGAGGACGGGGGTGTCGCGGGTTGAGGGGCCTGGTCCGGCACGGTTGTCACGGTGCGTGTCATGCCTGGGCGGCTTCAGCCGAGATCACGGCGCAGGATCAGCGCCAGCGCGCGGCTGCCATCCGGTTTCGGATAGTAGCCAGGCCGCTCGCCCACCTTGTTGAAACCGAAGGCGCGATACAGCGCCAGCGCCGGCGCATTGCTGTCCTCAACCTCGAGAAACAGGGTCGCCACGCTGCGCCGAACCAGATTGGCCAGATGCCGTTCCAGCAGAAGATGGCCGAGGCCGCGCCCGCGCTGGTCCGGATCGATGCAGATTGTCAGGATCTCGGCTTCATCCGCAGCAAGGCGCGACATCACGAAGCCCGCGGGCAGGCGGCTCGTGCCACTGAACACGCCATCGGACAGGATCGACGGATCGGCGAGCATGCGCGCCACCTCCGGCTGATCCCAGCCATGGGAGAAACTGGTGGCATGCAGCATCGCAACCTTGCCCGCGTGCGACGGGCCGAGCGCCTCGATCATCACCTTTGGCCGGCCGAAGAGGCGTTCGAGCAGGCTCATTGCGGGCCCTGCCGTGGCAGCCTTCCATTGTCCTGCGGGTGGGCATCGGGCGCGCGCAGATAGAGCGGACGCGGCGGAGCCGTTTCGGGATCGGCCAGAAAACCCAGCCGCCCGACCCAGCGGATGTCCGGGGCAGGGGCGGTGGCCACCACGACCGCATCGAGACCGATGGACCAGGCCTCCTGCGCCAGCAGCGTCGCGCCGGAGCCGGCGAGGCTGACCGGACCTGCGCCGATCATCCGCACGGCGTCCTTCAACGAACATTGCCGCGCCGCCGCAAGGACAACCCCGCCCGGTGCCATGGCCTGGAAATAGATGCTGCCATGGCGTGCGTCGATGGCCGCCGCCACGATGCGGCCCGCCTCCCGGCCCATCATCGAGGCGCAATAGGCGGCGAGTGTGGACACCCCGACGACCGGAATGCGCGCCGCGAGGCCGATGGCCCGCGCTGCGGCAACGCCGACCCGAAGACCGGTGAAACTGCCCGGTCCGACAGTGACGGCAACCCGCGACAGCGACCCGAAGCCGCCATCCACCTTGTCCATGACCCGCTCGATCAAGGGCATCAGTGCCTCGGCGTGACCGCGCTCGAGCGAGATCTGCTCCACCGACAGAGGTTCGCTGCTGGCAAGGTCGAGCACCGCCGCGCTGCACGCACCCAGTGCGGTATCAATGGCAAGGATGCGCATCAGGTCAGGACCGCACGGCTTCGGCTGCGTTGGATCGGGCTATCGCGACTGTCTCGGCCTTCAGATCTGCTGGACCTCGCGCACATCCGGCAGAAAATGCTTCAGCAGGTTCTGGATGCCATGCTTGAGCGTCGCCGTCGATGACGGGCAACCGGCGCAGGAGCCCTTCATCGCCAGAAAGACGATGCCATCCTTGAAACCCCGGAACGTGATGTCGCCGCCATCGCCGGCCACGGCCGGACGGATGCGGGTTTCGAGCAGGTCCTTGATCGTCTCGACCGTCTTCGCGTCCTTTTCGTCGAAGAACTCGTTCTCGGACTCGGGCACGGCCGGCTGGTTGCCGCTCAGGATCGGCTGACCGGACATGAAATGTTCCATGATCGCGCCAAGGATCGCAGGCTTCAGGTGCTGCCACTCCCCGACAGACTTGGTGACGGTGACGAAATCCGAGCCGAAGAACACGCCGCTGACACCCGGAACACCGAACAGGCGCTCGGCCAGGGGCGAACGCGCCGCGCTGGTCTCATCGGGCATGTCGAGCGTGCCTTCGCTCATCACCGTGCGGCCGGGAATGAATTTCAATGTCGCCGGGTTCGGCGTGGCTTCTGTCTGGATGAACATGGTCGCGTCTCCGATGCTGCGGGCCGGTTCAAAGGCCGGTGGAGCCCCGCGTCAAGAACATAAGCCGTGGGCTGGCCTGTTGCCAGCCCTGATCAGTGCGCGCCGCCATGCGGGCGGGGCCGATCTGCGGGACCGGGCCTCCGCCGATGGGTCGGGCCGAGAATCATGGACCTCGCGCAGAGAGCGCCGACAGGCGCTCTAGGGCGGCATCCAGTGTTGCATCGCGCTTGGCGAAGCAGAAGCGGACGATGTTGGTGACGCCCCTCGCGGCATAGAAGGCACTGACCGGAATCGCGGCGACACCATGCTTCAGGACCAGCCGCTCGCAGAAGGCCACATCGTCATGCTCACCCAACGGGCCGATGTCGATGTTGAGGAAATAGGTTCCGGCGCTGGGCAGGACAGCAAGGCCGAGGCCGGACAGACCTGATGCGAAACGATCACGCGAGCGCTGGAGATCGGCACGCATGCCTTCGAAATAGGTGTCATCCTTGGCCAGCCCGTGCGCTGCCGCGACCTGGAGGTTCGGCGGGGTGGTGAAGGTGAGGAACTGGTGGGCCTTGGACAGCACGCGCATCAGATGCGGTGCAGCCATGACAAAGCCCACCTTCCAGCCGGTGAGCGAGAAGATCTTGCCGGCCGATGAGATCTTGACGGTGCGCTCGCGCATGCCGGGCCGCGCCATGATCGACGTGTGCCGGCGGCCGTCGAACACCACATGTTCCCAGACCTCGTCGCTGATGCAGAGCGCATCGAAGCGCTGGCAGTAGCTGGCGAGCAGATCGAGATCCTCGTCCGGGAAGATCGTCGCTGTGGGGTTGAGCGGATTGTTGAGCAGAGCGAGCCTGGTGCGCGGCGAAAAGGCAGCGGCCAGCGCCTCGTCGGTCAGCCGGAAATGGGGCGGCTTGAGGGTGACGAACTTCGGGATTCCGCCGGCCCTGCGCACCAGCGGCAGGTAGGCATCATACATCGGCTCGAACAGCACGACCTCGTCGCCAGGCTCGATCAGGGCCAGCAGCGCACCAGCCAGCGCCTCTGTCGCTCCGGATGTGACCATGATCTCGCGGTCAGGATCGAGATCAAGGCCCTGCCAGCGGCGATAATGCGCCGCGATGGCACCGCGCAGTTCGGGCAAGCCCATCATCGGCGGATACTGGTTCCAGCCATTGATCAGGGCATCTGCGGCCTTCTGCCGCACATCGAGCGGCCCGGGATCGTCCGGAAAGCCCTGGCCGAGGTTGACGGCATCATTCTCGCGGGCGAGCCGCGACATGACCTCGAACACCGTGGTCGGCAGGTCTGCGAAGATCGGGTTCATGGCAGCACCTCCCCGGCAGCGCCCCGGCGCGACGACGCGTGTCAGGCCATTCCGTTCTGTTCGGCGAGCGTCCGCAGGCTTGTTTCAGGACGGGCACCGATATGCGAGATGATCTCGGCTGCGGCCAAGGCCCCGAGACGCAGGCAATCCCGGTGGTCACGGTCGCGGGCAAGGCCGAACAGGAACCCCGCCGCGAACAGGTCGCCGGCGCCGGTCGTATCGACCACGCGCTCGACCGGAAAGGCCGGCACTGCGATGGTCTGGGACCGGGTGATGGCCATGGCACCGTTTTCCGAGCGCGTGACGACCGCCAGCACCGGCTCCTCGCGCATGGCGTTGATCGCGGTATCGATGTCGGCGGTCTGGTAGAGGCTGCGCAGTTCGTGCTCGTTGGCAAAAACGATGTCGACGACGCCATTGCGGATCAGGCCAAGGAACTCGTCACGCCAGCGATCGACACAGAACGAGTCCGACAAGGTCAGCGCCACGCGCGAGCCTGCGGCATGGGCAATTTCGGAGGCCTTGCGGAACGCGTCCTTCGCCGCCGGCGGGTCCCACAGGTAGCCTTCCAGATAGACGATCGAGGAGGCGCGCACGAGATCGGCATCGACATCGAGCGTGCTCAGTCCCTGGCAGGCGCCAAGATAGGTGCTCATCGAGCGCTGGCCATCGGGGGTCACCGCGATCAGGCAGCGGGCCGTGGTCGGCCCGGACACGGCGTCGGCGGTGGCGAAGGTCACGCCCGTCGCGGTCAGGTCATGGCGGTAGAGCTTGCCCAATTCGTCGTTGCGGACCTTGCCGATATACGCCCCCGAGCCGCCAAACGAGGCGACGCCGGCAATGGTGTTGGCCGCCGAGCCGCCGGAGACAACGCGGCCAGGCCCCATCAGAGCGTAGAGCGCTTCGGCGCGCGGCTCGTCGATCAGCGTCATGCCACCCTTCTGGATGGCATGCCGGATCAGGAAATCGTCCTCGGCGGTGGCAATCACGTCGACAATGGCATTGCCGAGGGCGAGAACATCGTGGCGCATGGCAGTTCAGCTTCCGGAACAGGGACGATGAGCGCCCTTCGCATCCGGCATGGCCCGGGTCAACCACCCGCATGCATCGCTATGGCGGGATTTGCGGCGCGGATCGGCTGCCTGTCGTTCAGGGAGCGCGCTGGGCGGCATCGAGGATGGCACCGAGCCTGGCCAGCGTCTCGGCATCAAGCTCGCGGATGTCGCGCGCCAGCCGGTTGGCCAGCAAGGTCGCGGCTGGTTCCAGACCTGCCGTGTCGATCACCACGCGCGGATCGGAGAGGTCGGCCAGCTTCACCAGTTCATCGGCCTCGTCCCAGATCACGCCGAGCGCGTGGATCACGCCTTGCACCAGTGCGAAAGTGGGCTGGCCGCGCTTGCCATGTTCGAGCGCCGAGACATAGGCGCTGGAAACCCCGAGCCGGCCTGCAAACTCCTGGAGCGACAACCCTTGCCGTTGCCTGATCTGCCGAACGCGCGCGCCGAACGGGGTCATGGCACCGCCTCCTTCGCGCGACGCAGGCGCACATACAGCGCGCCGGTGCCGCCATGGTTCAGGGCTGCATCCTCGAAGCCCATCACGATGGGGCGCAAGTCCGGCAGGCGCAGCCAATGCGGCACGACGCGCTTGAGAACACCGCGCTCTTCGCCGCCAAACATGGTTCCGGCGGCTCCCTTGCCGGTAATCACCAGCACCAGCCGCGCGCCCTCCCGGTGCTCGCGGTGCAGGAAAGCGCGCAGGCGGTCATGGGCCTCGTCCTGACGCAGGCCATGCAGGTCGATGACGGCCTCCGGGCCCTGCCGGCCACGGCGCAAAGCCTGCAGGGTGCGGCGCTCGAGCGGGACGAGGGGAGCAAGCGCCGGCTTGCGAACGACTGAGGGCGGCGGCAAGGACGGCGCCACCGCTTGTGGCGCTTCGGCCTCCGGCGGCGACACGATGGGAGCCGGCTCGGGGATCGTCCGGCCGGAAAAGGGCTTCACACTGCGCGCGACATGGGCCCACACCGCGATTTCCTCTTCGCTGAGGGCACGATCCCGCCGCTTGCGCATCACGGCACCGCCGGATCAGGCCCGCCCGGCCGGGGCCAGAGCACGGTTGCCGAGACATCGTGGCGGGTCAGGCCGGCGACGAAGCCTGCTGCTTCGCCGGAACCGTAGAACAGGTCGAAGCGTGCCGCTCCGACAATGGCCGAGCCGGTATCCTGAATGATGGTCAGTCGCTGAAGTGGCTCTGACAGCCCGCGTTGCGGCAAGGGCAAGGCCCCATCCAGCCAGAGCGGCAGGCCATAGGGCCAGATCGTGCGATCCGCAGCGACGCTGCGATGCGGCGACAACGATACCCCGGCTCCGCCGATCGGACCCTCGGCGGGGTCAAGTTCGTCGGCGATGCGGAAAAACACGAAGGATGGGTTGTTCCAGATGAAGGTCCGGCTCCAGGCCGGATCTGCCTTGAGCCGCGCGACGAGGCGGTCCATCGTCATGTCCGCTGGAGCAATCGCTTCGGTCTGTGACAGAAGCCGGCCCAGGGAGACGTAAGGATGGCCGTTGCGGCCAGCATAAGCGATGCGCGCACTGCCTCCCCCCGGCAGGTTGAGGCGAGCGGAACCCTGGACCTGCATGATGAAACGGTCCACCGGATCACGCACCCAGGCGATGACCGGCCAGTCGCGGGCCACATCGCTGTCCTCGATGTCGCGACGGGTGGGATAGGGGCCAAGCGAGCCATCCGCGAGCCTTCTTGCCGCTTGCAGGGGCCCCGATCCAGGCAAGGACTGCCCTTGTTCGAGGGTCACGAGGTCGGGCGGGCGGCCATGGAGCGGGGTGGTGAACCCCTCCTGCCTGTGCAGGGCGCCGGGAAACGAGGGCTCGAAATACCCCGTCAGAAAACCCTTTCCCGATCGTTCCGGTGACGCCGGCACGATCCGGAGCGCAACGAACCAGCGCTCGAAAAAGCGCCGGGCGGCCTGCCGGTCCGGG
>JALORF010000166.1 GCA_025459195.1 Beijerinckiaceae bacterium | reverse complement strand
CCCGCCAGATGCTCGCGGCGTTTCGCCGGGTCCTTCTCGCGCATCACGCTGCGGTTACGGTCGGCTTGCGCCAGGATTTGCTGGGCAGCAATCGGGCGGCGGCGGCGGTCGTAGCGCTCAAGGTCGCTCAATGGCCGGTTATGCTGAAGGATGCCGGCCAGTGCATCAGCCAGTGCAAAGGCATCATGCAGCCCGCCATTCAGCCCCATCCCTCCGGCGGGCGAATTGAGATGCGCCGCGTCACCGGCCAGCGCCACCCGCCCCTGCACATAGCTTGGCACGATGCGTTGATGCACCCGGTAGGGCCGCTTCTCCATCACGGTGTAGGGCGTGGCCTTGGGCACGATGACCTGAAGCGCCGCCTCGATCATGGCATCCGAGAGTTGTTCCTCGATGCTCAGGTCCTCACGCGGATAGATCGACACGCGCCAGCGGCCTGGCACCTTCAGCAACGAGAAGTTCCCGCCCTCTTTCCAGCAATAGGAGACGTTGGACAGTCCTTCGAGATGCTCCTCGAAGGCCATGTCCGTGGTCACCAGCAGGGTCGTCTCAGGGTAGGTCTGGCCCTCGAACGGCAAGCCAAGCTGCTTGCGCACTTCGGAACGCGCGCCGTCGCAGCCCACCAGAAACCGCGCCCGCATGGGCCAATGCCCTGCCGCATTGCGCACCGTTGCGACCACGCCGCGCTCGCCTTCATCGGTGAAGCCGACGAGGCTCGTCGAGAATGCCAGCCGCACGTTGGGATGGCCCGTCAGCCGCGCCAGCAGCGCCTCGGAGAGCTTCCACTGCTCGCATTGCAACCGGTAGGGATGGCGCGTGTCGTTGGCCAGCACGGACATGTCGAACACCGCGCGCTCGCCGCCCGGATGCATCCTGATCTGCCAGGTCGGGCAGATCAGCCCGCGCTCCAGCAGGTCAGCCGTGATGCCGGAGGGCTCCAGCATGTCCAGCGTCGGCGGATGGAAGGTCGAGGCCCTGAGTTCGCGCACGATCTCCGGCTCGCTTTCGATCACCATGACCGAGCGGCCCTGTTCGGCGAGAAGGAAAGCCAGGCACAGGCCCACGGGGCCGCCGCCGACAACCGCCACATCAACGTCTTCCGCCATGCGATTGGCGCCCGACATGGTCTGGCTGCTCATGATTCCGTCTCCCGCTTGACTTGTCTTATTGATACGACAAGTCTGTCATGTGTCCAGCATTCGCCCTTGAACGGGAGCCCACCGGCCATGAGCACATACGAGATCGAGGCAGGCCGGCGGGTGCTGGTCACCGGGGCCGGTGGCGGCATCGGTCGCGCCGTGGTCGCGGCTCTGCTCGAACGCCGCATCGAGGTCATCGCGCTTGATCTGCCGCGCGTGCTTGATGCCAACCCGCTGCCGCCATCCGTCGCCTGCTTCCCTTGCGATCTGGCCAACGAGGCATCTGTCGCCGCTACCTTCAAGGCCATTGCAGCGCGCTGGCCAGCGCTGGACGGCATGGTGGCGCTCGCCGGTTTCGCCCGTGCCCGCACGGCCCTTGCCGATGTCGACCACGCCGCCTGGAGCGATGTGCTCGGCGGCAATCTCGACACCAGTTATCTTCCCTTGCGGGCAGCCCTGCCGCTGCTGCGCGCCGGCACGGAGCCGGCCATCGTCACCATGGCATCGGGCCTCGCGGTCAAGGCCGCACCCGGCTTCGGGGCCTATGGCGTGGCCAAGGCCGGCGTCATCGCCCTGACCAAGCTGTTGGCCGCCGAGGAAGCTCCGGTCATCCGGGTCAATGCGGTGGCACCCTCGGCGGTCGACACCCCGTTCCTGCGCGGTGGCATTGCCCATGGCACGGCTGACCAGCCGGTCAGAATGGATATCAACGCCTACCTGACCACCATTCCGCTGGGCAGGCTGGCGACCGCCGATGACATCGTCGGCCCGATCCTGTTCCTGCTCTCGCCGGGTGCCCGCTACATCACGGGGCAAACCCTGCACATCAATGGCGGAGGCTTGATGCCGTGAACAGTGCTGCAACGGTTGCCCTGCCCATTACCCCGCCAGCCAGCATCACCAGCCTGATCGGCGGCAAGCGGATGCCCGCCAAGGGCCCGCTGCTCCCCGTGACCTACCCGGCCAACGGGCAAGTCGTGAGCCAGTTGGCCGAAGCCGATGCCTCAGAGGTCGATCTCGCGGTCAAGGCGGCGCGCCATGCCTTCGATCACTCGGGCTGGCCGCAACTGACCCTCGAAAAGCGCCATGCCATGCTGATGAAGCTGCATGACATCACGCTGGCCCATGCCGATGAACTGGCCCGCCTCGAATGCCTCAATCTGGGCGTCTCGATGCGCGAGCTGCGCGAGCGGCACATGACCCGAGCGGCCTACAATTTCCGCTTCTTTGCCGAGCATATCAGCCACACCAAGGGCCAGGTCTATGACCAGAGCGCGGGCTATCGCTCCATCGTCGTGCGCGAGCCAGCCGGCGTCGCGGCGCTGGTCGCGCCGTGGAACGCGCCCACCGCCCTCGCCTCGATGAAGGTGGCGGCAGCCATCGCCTTCGGCAACACCTGCGTGCTGAAGCCATCGGAGCAGACCCCGCTGGCGCTGTCGCGTTTCGTCGAGTTGCTGCACGAGGCCGGCCTGCCCGATGGCGTGGTCAACCTCGTCAATGGCCGCGGCCCCGTCACCGGCGAAGCGCTGGTGGCGCACCCCGATGTCGATCTGGTCAGCTTCACCGGTGGCACCATCACAGGCCGGCGCATCGCCGCCATCGCCGGCGAGCGGCTGAAGCCCGTGACGATGGAACTGGGCGGCAAGAGCGCCAACATCATTTTCGCCTCCGCCGACATGGAGCGGGCGCTGGATGCGGCGCTGGTCGGCATCTATGCCAACAACGGCCAGCAATGCCTGGCTGGCTCGCGCATCCTGCTGGAGCGCAGCATTGCTGACGATTTCATCGCCCGCTTCGTCGAGCGCTCGGCCCGCATCCGCATCGGCGATCCGATGCTCGATGCCACCGAGCTTGGCCCGCTCGCCTCTGCGAGGCACCGCGACAGGGTGCTGTCCTTCGTCGATGTGGCCTGCAAGGAAGGCGGCGTGCTGCTGACCGGCGGCGGCAGGCCCAGCCTCGGCGGCGATCTGGACAACGGCTTCTTCGCCGAACCGACCGCTGTGCTGGCCCCGAACAATGGCACACAGGTCTGCCAGGATGAAATCTTCGGCCCGTTCGCGGCCTTCCTGGTGTTCGACACGTATGACGAGGCCATCGCCATGGCCAATGGCACCAGCTTTGGCCTGGTCTCCTATGTCTGGTCCGACCATCTGCCCACCGTGGAGCGCGCCGTGCGCGACCTGCGCTCGGGCGTGGTCTGGGTCAACACGCCGATGGTGCGCGAGTTGCGTGCGCCCTTCGGCGGCTATCGCGACTCGGGGCTTGGCCGCGAAGGCGGCGAGGCCTGCGAGCAATTCTACACGGAAGTGAAGACAGTGACCGTGCCATCCAGCCCGGTCACCATCCGCAAGCTCGGTGCCTGAACCCAAGGGAGACAACGATGACACGCCATCCACGCGCTATCTCACGACGCACCGTGCTGTCCGGCCTCGCTGCCGCGTCCGGCGCGTCCCTGCTGGGAGCACCTGCCGTGCTCGGTCAGGCCAGGGAGCCGCTGACCGTGATGACGCCATTCGGCTTCATTCCGGATTTCATCGAGTTGATGAACGCCGTCAGCGGCGGCCACTACGAGAAGCACGGTTTCGATGCCAAGCTGCTGGGTGCCGCCGGCACTGCCCAGGCCCTGCAGCAACTCGCCGCCGGCCAGGTCCAGTTCATCCGCGCCGCCTCGATCGACATGATCCGTGCCGCCACGCAAGGCGTGCCCGTGGTCGCCATCGCGACCAGCCATCAGGGCTCGACCTTCCACATGATCAGCCCCAAGGAAAAGCCGATCACCCGCGCCGAGGATCTCAAGGGCAAGACCGTCGGCCTTGTCTCCGTCGGCGGCACCACCGACATCTTCCTCAACCTGATCCTCGCCAAGGTCGGCCTCAAGCCCGACGATGTGAAGCGCGAGGTCACCGGCAATTCGCCCGGCATTCTCCAGATGGTGCGGCAAGGCCGCGTCGACTGCTTCATGGCCTCCATCGTCGTGCCGGTGATCCTGCAGCGCAACAATGAGCAGATCGAGTTGTGGTCGACCGACCGCTACGCACCGATGCCAAGCCAGTGTTACATCACCACCCGCGAGATGATCGAGAAGAAGCCCGAAAGCGTCGTGCGCTTCCTGCGCGCCATGCGCGACTCGATGAACGAGATGCTGACCCAACCCAACCCGCCGATCTTCGAGCGCGCCGGCAAGCAGTTCGACATCCCCGGAATCCGCGATCTGGCGACCGTGGTGGCCGTGTCCGACGCCTCCAAGCAGCAACTCTGGCTCGCCAAGGGCCGTGAGAACCTGCTGCGCAACATTCCCGAACTCTGGGCCGAGGGCTTCAAGTCGCTGCGCGAGGCGGGCCTCGCCAACCCGCCGAACCCCGATCAGCTCTGGACCAATCGCTTCATCGACGAAGCCCTGAAGGCCTGAACCCGGTCCGGTCCCGGCAGTCCTGCCCTGTGCTTGGCTGCCGGGACCGTCTCAACCAGTCGGAGTCCATTTCGCGACTTGCCCCACGCTGGTCCGGCTCAGCGTCATCCGGTACTCGAAGCGATCAGGCACATACAGGCTTTCCTGATGCAGGATGGGCTGGCGGGCTTCGTCCAGCATCAATCGCCGCATGGCGATCAGCGGGCTGCCCTCCGCCACCAGCAGATGCCGGGCAGCCAGAGCAGGTGCCGCGACCGCGCTCAGAACCTGTTCGGCCGAGCGGGCGATCACGCCGCGCTGTTCGAGCAGCCTGATCACCGGGATGTTGCCTTGCGGCGGCAGATCGACCAGTCCGGCATGGGCGCGCGGCACCGTGATGGTCGTGAAAGACACCGGCTTGTCGGCAAAGGAGCGCACCCTGACCAGCCTGAGGCAGGTTTCAAGGCCAAGCACCGGCCCCAGAGCCCGCGCCGCGGCCGCATCGGGCAACGCCTCAGCAGACCATTCGAGATTCTCGACGGTGGTCGCATCCTCGAACGAGATCAGATTTTCGAGGTGGCCGGTGATGTTGGTCCGCTCCGGCATCGTGTCCGTGATCGGGAAGGTGCCAACGCCATGCACGCGGCGGATCAGGCCCTCCTCCTCCAGTTGCGCCAGGGTGGCCCGGATGGTCACTCGGCTGACGCCGAAGCGCCGGGCCAGGCTCGGCTCGGATGGCAGCGGCCCGTCATCGGCCGCCGGCCAGGCCGCGATCATGTCACGCAGATGCAGATAGACCTGATGGTAGAGCGGGATCAGGCGCGCGCCGCGCGATGTTCTGGCCACCATCTTGGCTCCCGTGCCGGGCTGTCACAGGGCCGGACGGACGTGAATCGCGCCGCGCTCCCCAGGCCATGTTCCACAGGCACTAGGGCCGGAGCAACACGCCGGCACACCCCGCCTGCCCGGCGCTGGCCGCTTGCTGGCATCCGACAAAGCAATTAGCAACGTTGGCGTGCGCGCTCCATCTTGCGGAACAGGTTGCGCGCGCACACTTGCCAGAGGCACCGGCAGGCAAGGAATGGCCCGCGACGGGTGCGCCACGCGCCAGATGGAAGAGAACCATGAGCCAGATCGTCGTGAAGACCCCGATGCAGTATCTCGACAAGGCCGCCGGCGCATTGCGCGATCTTGGCCTGATGCCCGTGAAGGTCGATCCGGCGCCGATCAACGGGTTGCTGGAGCGGATTTCCGATCTCGAACCCGAGAAGATTGCGCTGATCGCCCGCACGCTCGGCCAGTCGGAAGTGTTCAACGAGGTCGTTCGTGAACAGACCGGCAAGATGGAGATCGGCGAGCGTTACAAGGCGATCACCGAGGGGTTCAACTCGATCCGGGATGACGCCAAGCGCATGGTCGACCAGATCGGCGACGGCAAGATCGACATGCTGGAGCGTGCCTCCAATGTCTGGATGAAGATTTCACGCGGCGATGTTGCCGATCGCTTCGACAAGGTGAAGGCGATCTACCTCGACGTCACCAAGGAGACCAAGAACCAGATCGAACGCGAGGC
>JALORF010000165.1 GCA_025459195.1 Beijerinckiaceae bacterium | reverse complement strand
CCGCCACAAACTCGATCATGTCGACCGGGTTGGACTGGCGTTCGATTTCGATTTCCATGAGGCTCATGCATCACCTTCTTGACCGGAATGAATACGGGCGCCCGGCGAACCGCCGGGCCACTCGGACACCTGAACCGGAAACTACTGAAAACGATTCCGAAGGACCCCAGGGTATAAGACGCACCCTGCCCGAAACTTACGCGGCCCCCGCTCAGAATCATCGTTGAAAATCAGTGTATAATCGTCAGGGGCCAGCACCAGCCCCCTTCGTCATAATTGGTCGCCACAGCTGTGGATGGCGCTTTCAGAATCGCCTTTGCATCACCCCATAAGCGACTCTGCCGATTGGCTTTTTAGCACCTGTCCACAACCTGCAATTTTTTCGTGGAGCAGCACCTTAGCGAGGCGCGTCAAGGTGCTGAAAATACAAAAAGACCCAAAGCCACAGGCAATGGGTCTTCCTAAGCCTTTCGGCAACTCGCGAAGCAGTTCCGAAACAGTCCGGCGATCAGTTTGGCTTCGTCGAGAGCTGAGCCTCGAGAGCCTCGATGCGCTTCTGCAGGGCCTCGTTTTCCTCACGCGCCTTCAGCGCCATTTCGCGCACCACGTCGAACTCTTCCCGCTTGACGAGGTCCATGCTGTTCATCCAGCGCTCCATCTGCGCATGGAAAGCAGTCTCGACTTCCTTGCGCACGCCCTGCGCAGCGCCTGCGGCGTCCGTCATCAACTTGGCGAAATCATCGAGAATACGGTTGGGGCCGGTCGACATGGAAAACTCCTCTGGAAGTAACTGCGGACTGGAATTTGGTCTCTGGAGATGAGGTAGGACCAGACAGGCCGGCACGCAAGACGGAACACCAAGATAAAGGTGGTTGACGGTGTCGCGGTAGCCCCGATTCCATCTTGACCGTGCCAATTCGCAACGCCATTTTCCACCAACATCAACGAAAGTAATCCATTGTTGTCAGTTCTGGACCTTTTCGCCGCCGTATCCTTTCCCGCGATCGACCCGGTCGCCTTTTCGATCGGCCCGCTGTCGGTCCATTGGTATGGACTGGCCTATGTTGCCGGCATCCTGCTCGGCTGGCTGATTGCCCGTGACCTGCTGAAACGCCCGCATCTGTGGCCAAACGGCCAGGCGCCGGCCACGCTCCAGCAGATTGATGACTTCATCCTGTGGGTCGCGATCGGCGTCGTCGCCGGTGGTCGTATCGGCTACATCTTCTTCTACGACTTCGCCTCGGTCGCCGCCAATCCGATGCGGGCGATTGAAGTCTGGAATGGCGGCATGTCCTTCCATGGCGGCTTCATCGGCGCCACGCTGGCCATGGTCTTCTTTGCCCGCAAGCACCAGATCCGTCTCTGGAGCCTCTTCGATCTGGTGGCGAGCGTGGTCCCCCTCGGCCTGCTCTTTGGCCGCATCGCCAATTTCATCAACGGCGAACTCTGGGGTCGCCCGACCGATGTGCCATGGGCGATGGCTTTCCCCACCGGTGGCCCCTTCCCGCGCCATCCGAGCCAGCTCTACGAGGCCGTGCTCGAAGGCCTGGTGCTGTTGATCGTGTTGCAGATCCTCGCCCGCGCTTTTGGCGCCTTGCGCGCACCCGGCCGCATCACCGGCATCTTCGTGGCTGGCTATGCCGCAGCCCGCATCTTCGTCGAATTCTTCCGGGAGCCGGATGCGCAGATCGGCTACCTCTTCGGCGGCTGGTTGACCATGGGCATGGTGCTGTCACTGCCCATGGTACTCATCGGCATCTGGATTTTCGCGCGATCGGGCCAGCGCGCCCATGCGACGCAAGGCTGAGGACCGCCCATGGCCACACCGCTCGCCGAGAAGATCAAATCACTGATCCTGGCCAATGGCCCGATCAGCGTCACCGACTATTTTGCGCTGTGCCTCGCCGATCCCGAGCACGGCTACTACCGCACCCGCCATCCCTTCGGGCGAGCCGGTGATTTCGTCACGGCGCCCGAGATCAGCCAGCTCTTCGGCGAGATGCTCGGCATCTTCATGATCAATGCCTGGCAGCGCCACGGCGAGCCGCAGGACGTGCGCCTGGTGGAGATCGGCCCCGGTCGCGGCACGATGATGGCCGACATGCTCAGGGTCATCTCACGGGCCGCCCCTGCCCTTTATGAAACGGCGACCGTCCACCTGGTCGAAACCAGTGCGCTTCTGAAGCTCACCCAGATGGAAACGCTGTCCGGCCACGGCGACAAGGTGTCCTGGCACGAGAGCTTCGACGGCGTTCCCGATGGCTTCACCCTGCTCGCCGCCAACGAACTCTTCGACGCGATCCCGATCCGCCAGTTCGTCAAGACGCCAGGCGGCTTTCGCGAGCGCATGGTTGGTCTCGACGACAAGAATGAGCTCTGCTTCACGCTCGGCGTGGCAACGCTTGACCCCGCCATGCTGCCGCAGGGCATCAGCCAGCCCGCTGACGGCGAGATCTTTGAGGTGGCGCCGGCCCGCCAATCGGTGATGCTGACCATCTGCGAACGCCTGAAGCAGACGCATGGCACCGCCCTGATCATCGACTACGGTCACATGGTCAGCAATTTCGGCGACACGCTGCAGGCCGTGCGCGCCCATGAATACGATCCGCCGCTTGCCCATCCGGGCCTCGCCGATCTCACAAGCCATGTCGACTTCGAAAACCTCGCCCGCACCGCCCTTGCCGCCGGCGTGCATCTGAACGGCTGCATGCATCAGGGCGACTTCCTCGTCGGCCTCGGCATCGAGCAGCGTGCCGCAACCTTGGGCCGCGACAAGGACGAAAAGACACAGGGCGAGATCGTCGACGCCGTGCATCGCCTGGCGGGCGCCGGCAACGGCTATATGGGCGAATTGTTCAAGGTCATGGCGGTGTCCGCGCCAGCCGTTCAACTGCTGCCCTTCAAAAGCAAGAATTGACACCGGGCGGCGCGATCTGCACCATCGCGCTCGACAAAATCGGCTCAAAATCAAAAAAAGCCGATAAAATACAATATCTTCGCAGTATCCGCATTGCATACGCGTGATTTGCCAAGGCTCAGGAGACCCGATCATGAGCACAGCCGACCAGCCACGCCCCGTCACCGCCGACAGCCTTTCCGCCCTGACCGGCGCGGGCATCCGCCACGGCTTCTTCACCCGCGATGGCGGTGTCTCCGAGGGCATCTACCAAGGCCTCAATGTCGGTATCGGCTCCAGCGACGATCCCGACAAGGTCCGCGAAAACCGTCGCCGTGTCAGCGCCTGGTTCGGTCTGCCGCTCGATCGGCTGGCGACCGCCCATCAGATCCATTCTCCCGATGTGGCCGTGGTCAGCGGCAATTACGACGGCAGCCGTCCGCAAGCCGATGCGCAGGTCACGGCAAGCCCTGGCATCATCCTCGGCGTCTTGACCGCCGATTGCGGCCCGATCCTCTTTGCCGACCCGGAAAACCGCGTTATCGGCGCGGCCCATGCCGGCTGGAAAGGCGCCCTCGGTGGTGTTCTGGAAAACACCATCGATGCCATGATCGCGCTCGGCGCCCGTCGGGAGAAGATCCGCGCGACGCTTGGCCCGTCGATCTCCCGCGCCAATTACGAGGTCGGTCCGGAATTCGTCGAACGCTTCGTCGCGGCGAATCCCGAGTTTGAAGCCTTCTTCACACCGTCAGCGAAGCCCGGCCATGCGATGTTTGATCTGCCCGGCCTCACCGTCAAGCGCCTCGCCCAAGCCGGCGTTATGGCCGACAGTCTCGATCTATGCACCTATGCGGCACCTCGTACGTTCTTCTCCTATCGCCGGACCACCCATGCGGGCGAGCCCGACTATGGACGGCAGATTTCCGCGATCGCGATCATGGAGGAATGAGATGGCCCTGCAATTTCCCGTCAGCGAGTTTTCCGCCCGCCGCGCCCGTCTGATGGCCCGTATGGCCGAGGAAAAGCTCGATGCCATGCTGCTGTTCTCCCAGGAGAGCATGTACTGGCTCACAGGCTTCGACAGCTTCGGTTACTGCTTCTTCCAGACCCTGGTGGTCAAGGCCGATGGCAGCCAGACCCTGCTCACCCGCACGCCAGACCTGCGCCAGGCAAAACACACCTCCACGATCGAAAACATCGTCGTCTGGGTTGACCGGCTGAACGCCGATCCGGCGGTCGACCTGCGCAATCTGCTGAGCGATCTCGATCTGCTCGGCATGCGCGTCGGCGTGGAATACGACACCCATGGCATGACCGGCCGTGTCGCCCGTCTGGTCGACAACCAGCTCACCAATTTCTGCGAGGCCGTCGATGCCTCCTATCTCGTCAGCAATCTCCGGCTGGTCAAATCGCCGGCGGAGATCGCCAGGGTGAAGGAGGCCGCAGAACTGGCCGACCTCGCCTTCGACGCGGCCCTGCCCCTGATCGGGCCCGATGCCGACGAGGCCGAAATCCTGGCCGCCATGCAATCCGCCGTCCTCGCCGGCGGTGGTGATTATCCCGCAAACCCCTTCGTTATCGGCTCTGCCGCCGATGCCCTGCTCTGCCGCTACAAATCGGGCCGCCGCAGGCTTTCCGCCAGCGATCAGGTGACGCTGGAATGGGCGGGTGTATCAGCCCATTATCATGCACCGATGCTGCGCACCGTGCTGATCGGCGATCCCTCGCCCCGCCACCGCGAACTCTACACGGCAGCGCTCGAAGGTATGCGCGCGGTCGAGCATGTCCTGCGTCCTGGCCACAGCTTTGGTGAGGTTTTCGATACTCATGCCAAGGTCATGGACGAGCGCGGCCTGACGCGGCATCGCTTCAACGCCTGCGGCTACTCGGTCGGTGCCCGCTTCGCGCCGTCCTGGATGGAGCACCAGATGTTCCACGCCGGCAACCCGCTGGAAATCGTACCGGACATGACGCTTTTCGTGCACATGATCATCATGGACAGCGACCGGGAGGCGGCGATGACCATTGGCCAGACCTACCTGACGACGGAGACGGCTGCGCGCACGCTCTCGCGCCACCCGCTGGATCTGATCAGCGTCTGATCGGCAAGCCTGGGGCACAGCTGATGCGGTAACGCTGATTTGCCTGTCCGTTCAGCCAATTGACAGGCTAAGCATGCTAGTCACATTAATTGCGACAGGATCGAAGCGGAAGGACCCGCCGTGGTGAGACGTTCCCGCAGAAGGACCACGAGACTGGCCGGCATCCTCGGCCTTTTGGCACTGATCTCCGGCTGCAACAGCACGGATGTGCTGACACCGCCGGCGCCTGTCGGCAATGGCAGCCTGGTGTCAACCGAAGGCCAGCAGCTGGCAGCGCCGCTGGGTAGCCAACCGGTCGAGACTGCGCCGCTCGGCAGCCCCGGCTATGTCGAACCGGCGCGAGGGCCGCAGAACACCCTGGAGGCCCAGGCCGCAGCCCTTGCCCAGGGCGGCACCAATCCGGTCGCCTCGGCACCGCTCGACGGCGGGGGCCAATCCTTCCCGAGCGCACCTCAACAGCCGGCAGCGACCCGCCAGGTAAGCCAGCCCGCCCAGCCGGCGCCGCAGACCGCACAGCCGGTCGCCACGCAACAGGCCGCCCTTCCCCCTGCCGCACAAACCACTGGCAGCATCCGCTTCCTGCCGATCATCGGCGCCCCCGTGCAGGCGGTCACCCCGCTCTCGCGCCAGCTCGGCGCCGAGGCCCGTGCCCGCGGCCTCACCATCAAGAGCGCCAGCGACGCCACCAGCGAACATATCCTGAAAGGCTACTTCTCTGCCTTCTCCGACAGCGGCAATGTGACGATCACCTATGTCTGGGACATCCTTGATGGCAGCGGCGGACGCCTGCATCGCATCCAGGGACAGGAAGTCGTGCCCTCCGGAGCCCAGGATCCCTGGGCCGGCGTTCCCGCCTCCGTCATGCAGCAGATCGCCACCAAGAGCATGGCCGAATATGTCTCATGGCGGAACAGTCGGGGCGGTTGAACGCCTGTGGCTCTACACCGTGGAAAACCGCAAATCCTGCGCCCCTTTTGGCGCATCAACCGAAAATATGGGCCTTGTCGTCCAAACCTCTTGCATTCAGGGGGAAGGGCGCTAAAAAGCCCGCATCTCAGCATGGTAACAGGCGGGCCAAGATGAAGGTTTTCGCAGGTAATTCGA
>JALORF010000164.1 GCA_025459195.1 Beijerinckiaceae bacterium | reverse complement strand
TCGAAGCGCGGAATCGTTCGTTACAAGCACGTCGCACCTTTCACGGATCGCAGTTGCGAGATGGATCGCATCAGGCAGCTTGAGAGAGGGCAATTTCCCCAGTTTGGAATTGGCTCGCAACAATGCTGCGTGCTCCATTACATCTGCAGTAACAGGCACCATCACCTGAAAATGCCCTTTGTTGGTGAGAACGGCCTTGAACCTGTCGCGATCGTCGTAGTTATTCCGTTCGATTGCATCGGTGATAGGAAGTACTAGGGCTTCTGCAATCGTCAACTCACTGGTGATGATTTGATGTGGCGCTCCAGAACCATATTGAAACAGCCTGAGCAATGCCCGTTGCACATCGGAATAGCTATCGAGCAAGGCGATAAAGACATTTGTATCGAAGTAAATTCGGATGCGGTGAGTTTCAGTCATCCCACTCATCGCGCAGTTCGCGGAGACGCCTTATGCTATCAGCGTAACCGTTATTGACGGAACCAGCCCGCGCCGCAGCCATGCGCGCCAGCTCGTCGCCCCATTCAGAAGGAATGAACGGCCTCTCATCCGCCGAATCGGGCTCGATGACGACTTTGGCAGTCGCTACGTCAGGAAGCGACCGCCGGAGATCATCCGGCAGTGCGCTGACAGGGTAATGCTCGCGAACGATCTTGTTCGTCTTGCGCGGATCGAAGGCATCGCGGACCGCTTCGCCGATGAAGACCAGCAGGGACAGCATCAGCGAGATCACCAGGAAGCCCGCCAGGCCAAGCCACGGGGCCTGAAGGTTGTTCTTGCCCTGGGCCAGCAGCTCGCCCAGCGAGGGTGAGCCGGGAGGCAGGCCGAAGCCGAGGAAATCGAGCGAGGTCAGCGTCGTGATCGAGCCGTTGAGCACGAAGGGCATGAAGGTCAGCGTCGCCACCATGGCGTTGGGCAGGAGGTGCTTGACCATGATCTTGCCGTTCGACAGGCCGAGCGCGCGGGCGGCGCGGACATATTCGAAGTTGCGCGCTCGCAGGAACTCGGCCCGGACCACGCCGACCAGCGATACCCACGAAAACAGCAACAGGATGCCGAGCAGCACGAAGAAGCTGGGCGTGATCACCGACGAGATGATGATCAGCAGGTAGAGCGACGGGATCGAGGTCCAGACCTCGATGAAGCGCTGGAACAGCAGATCGGTCCAGCCGCCGAAATAGCCCTGCACGGCGCCGGCGGCGATGCCGATCACGGACGAGACAATGGCCAATGTCAGCCCGAACAGCACCGACAGGCGGAAACCGTAGATCAGCCGCGCCACCACATCGCGGCCCTGATCGTCGGTGCCAAGCCAGTTCCACTCGATGTCGCGGCAGGTGCTGCCGCCAACCTTGGCCGCCTGGGCCTTGCACTGCTCATCGCTCAGCAGCCAGGTTGGCGGCGCTGGTGCCGGCACCGGCAGGTCGAGATTGTGGGTGGAGTAACTGAAGCGGATCAGCGGCCAGATGGCAAAACCATTGGCCGCAATCTCCTTCTGGATCACCGGATCGCGGTAATCGGTGCGGGCAAGGAAGCCGCCGAACTTCTCCTCAGGGTAGTCAACCGCGATCGGCACCAGCCATTCGCCCTTGTAGCTGACGAAGACCGGACGATCATTGGCAATCAGTTCGGCGAACAGACACAGCACGAACAGCACCATGAACAGCCAGAACGACCAGGAACCGCGCCGGTTGGCGCGGAAATTGGCCAGCCTGCGCTGGTTGATGGGCGACAGCCAGGGCCGCCGGACGGGTGGCGGCACGACAAGGTCGGGGTTCCTGGCCTCCATCATCAGGTCTCCCGGCTCTCGAAATCGATGCGCGGATCGATCCATGTATACATCAGGTCCGAGATCAGGTGCACGACCAGGCCCACGAGCGAGAAGATGAACAGGGTGGCGAAGACGACCGGATAGTCGCGGTTGACGATTGCCTCGAAGGACAGCAGCCCCAGCCCGTCCAGCGAGAAGATCGTCTCGATCAGCAAGGAACCAGTGAACAGCGCCCCGACAAAGGCCCCCGGAAAGCCGGCGATGATGATCAGCATGGCATTGCGGAAGACATGGCCATAGAGCACGCGGGTTTCGCTCAAGCCCTTCATGCGGGCGGTCAGCACATACTGTTTGCGGATCTCGTCGAGGAAGGAATTCTTGGTGAGCAGGGTCTTGGTGGCGAAGATGCCAAGCGCCATGGCCGTGACCGGCAAGGCGATATGCCAGAGATAGTCAAGGATCTGCGCATGCCAGGGCATGTCCTTCCAGCCGTCGGAGGTGAGGCCGCGCAGCGGGAAAATCTGGAAGAACGAGCCGCCGGCGAACAGTACGATCAGCAGGATCGCGAACAGGAAGCCGGGGATGGCGTAACCCAGGATGACGAGGCCGGAAGTCCAGACATCGAAGGGCGAGCCGTCTGAGATCGCTTTCCTGATGCCAAGCGGGATCGAGACAGCATAGCCGATCAGCAGGATCCACAGGCCCAGCGAGATCGAGACAGGCAGCTTTTCCTTGATCAGTTGCAGCACCGGCGCGTCGCGGAAATAGCTTTTGCCGAAGTTGAAGGTGGAATAGTCGACCAGCATCTTGAGGAAGCGCTCATGCGCCGGCTTGTCGAAGCCGAACTGCTTTTCCAGCTCCTTGATGAACTCCGGATCGAGCCCTTGCGCGCCGCGATAGGCCGAGGTGACATCGCCGCCCGCTCCACCAGCCGCCGGTGCGCCGCCGGCGACATCGCCGCCACCGCCGCCGAGACGCCCCGCCACGCCTGAATCCTGGCCCTGCAACTGGGCAATCATGCGCTCGACCGGACCGCCAGGCGCGAACTGCACCAGCACGAACGAGATCAGCATGATGCCGAACAGGGTCGGGATCATCAGCAGCAGGCGGCGGGCAATGTAGGCCAGCATCAGGCGCGCCCGATCCGTCTGGCCTTCTCGGGGTTGAACCACCAGGTCGCGGGCGCGCCACCGCCGAATTTCGGCTGCACATCCGGGCGCTCATACATGTCCCAGTAGGCCAGCCAGACTGTCGGCGCGTGCCACATCGGAATCCAGTAGCGGCCAGCCCGGAACACGCGGTCCAGCGCCTGGCAGGCCGTGACGACCTCGCGGTAGGAGGTGGCGTTCGAGATCACGGTCAAGAGCGCATCGACCACCGGATCGGCAATCCCGGCATAGTTGCGAGAGCCGGGCGTGCGGGCCGCCTCCGAGCCCATGACAATGCGCAAGGTGTCGCCGGGAATCTGGGAGCCGCCGAGCGCCAGGCTGACGATGTCGAAGTCGAATTCGTTGGTGCGGCGCTGATACTGGGCCGGATCGACCGTGCGCAGGCGGCCTTCGATGCCGAGCCGCTTGAGGTTGGCGATGAACGGCTGGGTGTGCGGATGCAGGGCCGGGTTGGAATCGAGGAACTCGATCTCGAACGGCTTGCCGTTCGGCAGGCGCATCACCGCACCCTCGCGCTTGCAACCGGCAGCCAGCAGCAATTCGTTGGCACGGCGCAGCAGGGCGCGGTCATTGCCCGAGCCATCGGTGACCGGCGGCACCCAGGGCTCGCCGAAGACCTCCGGATCAAGCTGCGCGCGGAAGGGCTCGAGCAGCGCCAGTTCGGCGGGCGAGGGCAGGCCATTGGCCCGCTTGTCGGACCTCTCGAAGAACGAGGCCGTGCGGGCCCGGAAGCCGAACATGATGTTCTTGTTGGTCCATTCGAAATCGAAGCACAGGTTCAGCGCCTCGCGGATGCGCTTGTCCTTGAACATCTCGCGGCGGGTGTTGAAATACCAGCCCTGGGCGGCGGTGGTGCCTGTGCGCGGCAACTCCTCGCGCTTGACGCGGCCATCGCGGATGGCAGGGAAATCATAGCCGGTGGCCCATTGGCGGGCGGTGTATTCTTCCTCGAAGGTGATGGTGCCAGCCTTGAAGGCCTCGAAGGCGACGTTGCGGTCGCGGAAATAATCGTAGCGGACGCGGTCGAAATTGTTGAGGCCGACATTGACCGGCAGGTCCTTGCCCCAGTAGTCGGGCACGCGGTCATACTCCATGAAGCGGCCCTGCTCGAAGCGGCCCATGCGGTAGGCACCGGAGCCGAGGATGGGTTCGAGGATCGCCGCCTCGAAATCCCGGCCTTCCCAGAACTTCCTTGAGAACACATGGAGCGAGCCCACCAGCAGGTGCAGGTCGCGGCTCTTGTTCGGTGTCAGCCTGACCGTGACCGTGCGCGGATCATCCGCGGTCACGCTCTCCAGTTCGCGCAGCAGGAGCCGATAGGATGAATGGCCCCTTGTCTTGATGATGTTCAGCGAGAAGGCAACGTCATCCGCCGTCAGCGGGCTGCCATCGTGGAAGCGGGCCTCCTCGCGCAGCTTGAAGCGGTAGGTCAGCTTGTCGGGCGCGATCAGGATGGTGTGGGCCAGAAGGCCGTAGGAGGTCAGAGGCTCGTCGGCATGGCTGGTGACGAGGCTGTCGAAGATCAGCTCCGTTCCGCCAACCCCGTCGCCCTTGTCGACAAAGGAATTGAGCGTGTTGAAGGTATCGAAGCTCTGGTTGCCGCCGCCGGATTTGAGCTGGATGTTGACGAAGCCGCCCTTTGGTGCCGCCGGATTGACGAAAGCGAAATGCTTGAAATCGCGCGGCAGGCCCAGTTCGCCGAAAGTGGACAGCCCATGGGTCTCGGTCCAGCCGGTCTCGGCATAGGAAGGGCGGATCAACGCGGGCGCTGCCGGAAGGGCCGTCGTGACGAGCCCTGCCCCCGCAGTGGCCTTCAGTGCCTCACGCCGTGTCCATCGCCGCATCTGTAGCCGCCCCTTGCAACGGTTCCGCGCCGATCTGCGCCTTGCCGATTCGTCAGCACAATATGGCGCGTCTGCCGCCAGTGGCCAGCGGTCTTGATGCCACAAACGAAAAAGCCGGGCGACAGGCCCGGCCTTGTGCGATGGCAGGCGGCAAAGGCTGCCGCCTCCTGGCCTTGCCTGCTCACTTCAGCGAAGCGAGATAGGCGATGATGTCGGCGCGCTGGTCGGGGCGGGTCACTCCGGCGAAGCTCATCGATGTGCCAGCAAGATAGGCGCTGGGCCGCTTCAGAAAGGCGTCGAGTTCGGCAACGCCCCACTTCTCGCCCTTGGCCTTGCGGTCACGCAGGGCGGCGGAATAGCCGAAGCCGTCAATGTGTGCCTTGGGGCCGTCAACGACCTTCCACAAGTTGGGGCCGACCTTGTTGGCACCGCCATTCTCGAAGCTGTGGCAGGCCTTGCAGGAGCCGACAGCGCGCTCGCCGCGACCGACATCGGCGGTCTTCATGCGCTCCTCGATGGGGGCTTCAGCGACGGCAGGGGCTGCGGCAGCCGCAGAGGCCACCTCTCCGCCGGGCAATTCATAGCCTGGAACCTTGGGTTTGGCAGGGGCCCCGACAATGCCGTCGAGCATGTTCAGGCCCATCACCAGCAGCGCGACACCGAGCACGGCACCGGCGATCTTGTTCAATTCAAACGAGTCCATCGTCCGTCTCGTCCCCCTGGGGCACGCTGGCCCGCGCACCCGACACCACATCTGGCGATAATCGCCGGTCAAGGCTGCTGATTAGCCGCTTTGCGCTTGGGTTTGCAACTCATATAAGCACGTAGACCTTTGAGACTATTTGACGCCAGCGCCGCTGGTCCCGACAAGATGCATGGTTCCGATGCCTCCCCTTTCCGCCCGCCCGTTCCCGCCGAGCCACCCATGTCCGATCCGCTGATCCTGATCCCGGCGCGGCTGGCCGCGACACGCCTGCCCAACAAGCCGCTGGCCGACATCAATGGACAGCCGATGATCGTGCATGTCTGGCGCAGGGCCATGGAAGCGGGCATCGGGCCGGTCGCGGTCGCCACCGATTCGGTCGAGATCGCCCGCGCCGTCGATGCGGCCGGCGGTGTCGCCGTGATGACGCGGGTCGACCACCAGTCGGGCTCCGACCGCATCAAGGAAGCCGCCGACGCGCTCGATCCGGAAGGCCGTCATGGCGTGATCGTCAACCTCCAGGGCGACTTCCCGACCATCGACCCGGCAGCCATCGCCATCTCGATCGAGCCGCTGGCCGACCCCGCGGTGGACATCGCGACGCTGGCTGCCGAAATCATCGACGAGGACGAGAAGACCGCGCCAAGCGTCGTCAAGCTGATCGGCACGATGCTGTCGCCGGGCCGGATGCGGGCGCTGTATTTCACCCGCGCCACCGCGCCCACCGGCGAGGGGCCGCTCTACCACCATGTTGGCGTCTATGCCTATCGTCGCCGGGCGCTGGAGCGCTTCGTCAGCCTGCCGCCCTCGCCGCTCGAACAGCGCGAGAAGCTGGAACAATTGCGTGCGCTGGAGGACGGCATGCGCATCGACGCGCGCCTGATCGGCCATGTGCCGCGCGGCGTCGACACCCAAGCTGATCTCGAACGCGCCCGCACGCTGCTGTGATCGCAGCGCTGCCGTCATGAAGGAACCCGCCATGCCTGTCGTCGTGTCCTACCAGGGCGAGCCCGGTGCCCATTCGCAGAATGCCGCGCTGCAGGTCTTCCCGGACTGCGAGCCCCTGCCCTGCCCCACTTTCGAGGATGCGCTGGCCGCCGTCAGCGACGGCACGGCGCGCTATGGCATGATCCCGATCGAGAACTCGCTGGCGGGCCGGGTCGGTGACATCTACCATCTGCTGCCGGGCTCGGGCCTGCACATCATCGGCGAGTTCTTCCTGCCGATCCGCTTCCAGCTCATGGCCGTGAAAGGCGCGACGCTGGCCACCATCAAGA
>JALORF010000163.1 GCA_025459195.1 Beijerinckiaceae bacterium | reverse complement strand
TCTCGGGATGATGGTCACGCAGGGGCTTGGCATTGCGGTTCTGCCGGCACTGGCCGCACGGCGACCGCCGCTGAACGCGCTCACCTTTCGCCCCCTGACCGGTCCTGTCGCGCATCGGACGCTCGGGTTGATCGCCAGGGCAGACCGGACGCCTCGCCTGCCGGAAGTCCGCTTCCTGCAGGCGGTTCAGGAGGGCTTGTCCGCGATGTTGAAGCGGGATGATCTCGATCTGGCGCTGATCGCCGAGGCACCGCTTCGGCAGCCTGCCCGGGGTTCTGCAGCGCTTGCGGTTGGGGCAAACGGCACCGGATCGACGATCCCTTGATCGGCGGCGCGGTGCCCTAGCCGCAACCATCCGGCATGTCGGCATCGCAGCCCTGATCCGCGATCCGCGCCATCCGTGGACCAAGGGCCAGGTCTGCGGGCGGGGCGGCCTTTGGCGACGAATGGGTGACAAGGGCCGGAATTGCCGTCTATGATGGTTGCGGGCAGGGGGAACCGCATGGCCGACGATCACGGCGAACAGCTTGCGCCCGACCGGTTGCTGCCGGATGAGCCATTGCCGCAACGAATTTCGCGCATCCTCGCCTGGATCGGCGGGGCCATCATCCTGTTCGGCTGCGCCGGGTTGATCACCATCGATGTCATCACGCGCTATTTCTTCAAGCGTGGCATGGTCGAGAGCTTCGAGATCTCCGGCTATGCGCTGGCGGCCTGCATCGGCCTTGGAATGGGCTTCACGGTGACGTCCAAGGCCAACATCCGGGTCGACATCCTGCTCGGTGCGCTGCCCGATCCGATCCGTGTCGCCTGCGACATCGCAGCATCGCTGGCGCTGGCGGTGATTGCGACGGCGCTGGCCTGGTACAGTTTCGGCACCTTGCAGCAGTCCTGGTCGATGGGGGCGAAGTCCGTGTCGTCCTTGCAGACGCCGATGATCCTGCCGCAGGGCGTCTGGTGGGTTGGCCTGTTCTGGTTTGCCTGCATGGCGGTGCTGATCCCGCTGCAGGCGCTCATGCGGCTGGCAAGGCGCGATCGCCGCGGCTTCAATGCGCTGGTCGGCAGCCTGCAGGTCACCGAGGAAATCGAGCAGGCCGGCGTGCCCGCCTCCCAGGCACCGGTTGCGCCGAGATGATCGGCTGGGCTCTCGGACTTCTCGTGCTTTTCGTGGCACTGAGCCTGCCGGTGGCGGCGGCTCTCGGACTGATGGGTTTCGTGCTGTCGGAGAAGTTCGCCTTCTTTCCGATGACAGGAGCGCTGGGCGAACTGGCCTGGAACTCCTCGAATGACTTCATCCTCATCGCGGCGCCGATGTTCATCATGATGGGCGAACTGATGCATCGTTCGGGCCTGAGCGAACGCCTGTTCTCGGCGCTCACGCCCTGGTTCGCGCGTGTTCCGGGCCGGCTCATGCACACGAACATCGCTGCCAGCGCGATCTTCGCGGCCACCTCCGGCTCGTCGGTCGCCACCGCTGCCACCATCGGCACCGTGGCCATCCCGAACATGGACAAGGGTGGCTACAGCCGGCCGCTTTTTCTCGGTTCGATCGCAGCGGGCGGCACGCTCGGGATCCTGATCCCGCCCTCGATCAACATGATCATCTTTGCCGTGCTGACGGATACCTCGGTCGCGGACCTCTATGCGGCGGGCTTCATTCCCGGGTTCATGCTCGCGGCCCTGTTCTCGCTGATGGTGTTCGTGCTGGTGCTCTGGAAGCCGGCTCTCGGCGGCCCGCCGCAGGAAACGGCAGACCTGTGGCGCCAGCGCCGGGAGCGGCTGAAACATCTCGTGCCGCCGCTGGGCCTGTTCATGGTGGTGGTCGGCTCGATCTATGCCGGCATCGCGACACCGACAGAGGCGGCGGCCCTTGGCCTGGTGGCCACATGCCTGCTGGTGGCGGCGAATGGGCAGATGAACGCTCGCGTCCTGCTGCGGGCCTTTGAAGGAACGGTGCGCACGACCTGCATGGTGATGCTGATCATCATTGCCGCCTTCTTCCTCAATTTCGTGATGGTCTCGATCGGGTTGGTCAAGGCCATCACCGACATGGTGTTGTCGCTGGGTTGGACACCGCTGGCCATGCTCCTGGCCATCATCGTGTTCTATCTGGTTCTGGGCTGCTTCATGGAAACGCTGTCGATGATGATTGCCACGACGCCCGTCGTGGTGCCCGTGATCAAGGCGCTTGGCTACGATCCGGTGTGGTGGGGCATCGTTTTCGTGATCCTGATGGAGGCGGCGCTGATCACGCCCCCGGTCGGGCTCAATCTCTACGTGGTGCAGGCTGTAAGGCGGAACGGGCCATTCAGCGACCTGTGCCTTGGTGCCTTGCCATTCGTGGCCATGATGATCATCATGATCGGAATGCTGATTGCGTTTCCCCAACTCGCCCTGTGGTTGCCGACGGTCGTCAACCCCAAGGCAGGCCCCACCTGATGCATCGCGCATCGGTCTGATTGCTCTTCACGTGCTGGGAGGCACCGGTTCATGCGATATCTTGCGAAACATCTCGTCCTCGCCGCCGCTGCTGCCGCCGCGCTCTCCGTCGGCTCGGCCCGCGCCCAGGCGCCTGCGCCTGCCCTTCCGGCGACATCGTTCAACGTTGTCGGCAGCATCGGCAACCTGTCGATGTACACCAGCCGCGAAGTTCCCTTCTGGAACGAGATCGTGCCGCGCGAATCGGGCGGTTCCATCAAGGTGCAATTGCGCCCCTTCACTGAACTGGGCTTCAAGGGTCCGGAGATCTTCCGGCTCGTTTCGGCCGGGACGTTGCAGATGGCGATGACGGTCCTCAACTACAATTCCGGCGAAGTGCCGATGAACGAGGCCGCCGATCTCGTTGGACTGGTCGGCTCAGTCGAGGAACTGCATGGGGTGCTGAAGGGCTTCCGCGCCACCTACGCGAAGTTCCTCGACGAAAAGCATGGCATCAAGCTGCTCGGCTTCGGCACCTACCAGGCGCAGGTTGTCTACTGCCGCGACGCTTTCACCAGCATCGCGGACCTGAAAGGGCGCAAGATCCGTGCATCCGGCGCTTCGCAACAGGCCTTCGTCAATCATCTTGGTGCCTCGCCGATCACCATCGCCTTCGCCGAAGTCCAGCCGGCGCTGGCCAGCGGCGTGGTTGATTGCGCCATCACCGGCGCACTTTCGGGCTACCGTTCCAAGTGGCACGAGGCTGCCCGGTTCATCTCGCCGATGCCGGTGAACTTCGGCGTGGCGGCGTTTCTTGCCAACAAGCGCTGGTGGTCCAGCCTTGATCCGCGCGTTCAGGCCTTTCTCGAAGCACAGATGCTGAAACTGGAGGATTCGATCTTCGAACAGGCGAAGACCGAAACCCAGACCGGCATCAACTGCAACACCGGCACCGGCAACTGCCCGGAGGGCGCGCCGGCGGCCATGAAGCTGGTGGCAGTGACGCCAGCAGACGAAGTGCTGCGCAAGGACGCACTCAGCAAGGCGATCCTGCCTGCCTTCGCCCAGCGCTGCGGAGCAGAGTGCGTCACCATGTGGAACAGCGTGATCGGAGAGCCCCTGAAAGTGAAGATCGGCGGCTGACGTCCAGGGACGTGCACCCGGCCTGACGGTTTGGCCGAGACGCTGCCCAGGATGAAGCTGCGGATGGTACCGAAACCGTTGCTGCCGAGAACCACGAGATCGGCATGGTTGTTCTGCGCCGCAGCCAGGATGGCCTCTGCCGGATCGCCATGCGCGAGCAGCGTGTGGACATCCGTTGCGCCCTGCGCCCGCGCTGCGGTTTCAGCATCGGACAAGCGTCGCTCGCCGATCACGGCGCGGATGGCCGCCGCCTGCGCCGCTTGCCGGTTCAGCCACGCCGGCGTCAGCAGGCCATTGTCGGACACCGCCGGATCATCGGGCACCAGCGTCGCGAGCCGCGCCGAAAGCTCCGAGGCATATTCGGTCTCGACGAGCGCGTGCTCGCGCTCGGTCAAGACCTCGCTGGTGACAACGTGAACGATCAGGAGGCTGCAAGGAACGCCCCTCGCGATCTGGGCCGCCAGCTCAACCGCCCGCGCCCCATGCTCCGACCCGTCTGTTGCAACGATCGCACGCTTCACGATCACCTCCCCTTGCAGCCCCCCGCGACGATGATCGCCATCATCCGTTGGTCCAACATCACGGCGTGATCGCCACTTTCAGCACGCCATCGCGCTGGTGCGCGAACAGATCATAGGCCTTCTCGATGTCGTCGAGCCTGAAGCGGTGCGTGACGAGTGCGCGCGTGTCGACGCGGCCGGACGCCACGACATCCATCAGCCGCCGCATGCGCTCCTTGCCGCCCGGGCACAGCGTGGTGCGGATCGTGTGGTCGCCGAGACCCGCCGAGAAGGCGTCGAGGGGGATTTTCAGATCACTGGAATAGACCCCCAGCGACGACAAAGTACCGCCGGGGCGCAGAACGCGGAGCGCGGCCTCGAACGTGGCCTGCGTGCCCAGGGCCTCGATCGAAACGTCGACACCGCGCCCACCGGTCAGCCGCATGATCTCTGCAACCACATCGGCGGTTCTGAAGTCGACGACATGATCGGCCCCCATGCGCTTCGCCATCGCGGCGCGTTCGGGAAGCGTCTCGACGCCGATGATGGTGCTGGCCCCCATCAGCCGCGCGCCAGCCGTGGCGCACAGCCCGATCGGCCCCTGCGCAAACACGGCGACCGTGTCGCCGATGCGGATGCGGCCTGACTCTGCGCCGGAGAACCCCGTGGACAGGATGTCGGGGCACATCAGCACCTGCTCGTCGTCGAGCCCGTCCGGCACCGGGGCAAGATTGGCCATGGCGTCGGGCACGCACAGGAACTCCGCTTGCGAGCCGTCGATGGTGTTGCCGAAGCGCCAGCCGCCGAGCGGCTTCCAGCCATGCTTCGTGCCATGTCCGCATTGCGAGTGGCAGCCGCAGAGCGAGGCGTTGGAATGGCCTGATGGGGTGATGGCACCGGCGATCACGCGCTGGCCTTCGCGATAGCCTCTGACTTCGGAGCCCAGCTTCTCGATCACGCCGACGGGCTCGTGGCCGATGATGAGCCCGGGCTCGACCGGGTATTCGCCCTTCAGGATATGGACGTCGGTTCCGCAGATCGTCGTCGTGGTGATCCGGATCAGGGCATCCAGCGGCCCGATCCCGGGCACCGGCTTGTCATCCAGCACGATGCGCCCCGGCTCGACGAACACCGCCGCCTTCATTTTCGCCACCATCGATCTTGTCTCCTTGTCACGCCGTTTCGCCAGCCATGGCTGATCTGCCAAGGCGATCTGCCATCGCAATCTGCGATCTGTCGCGCACCGGCGTCCCGCCTTCGCTGACCTCCGTCAGAGATTGGACACGCGGGAGAGCGGGCTGGGCGACAAGCCGATGATGGCCTGTGCTTGTTGGGCAGGGCACATGGCAGGCATCCGGAAAGGGGAACGCCATGTCCAACGCCGGCGTCACGGACATCATGGCCGGATCACGAACGGCTTTGGCCACGGATCCGCGAGGGCGGCAGCCCTCAGGCCAGGCCGGATCATGGTCATCCGGAGTGCGCTGCGCGGCCGCGTCAGCCGCGGGGCATGTCTTTGCGCGCGAAGATCGGCTCGATGCGGGCCGCCAGTTTCTCGGCTGTCAGGGCAAGACCGATCTCGGCACCGGTGACCGCATGCAGCCAGACGGCGCTGGCGGCCGCCTCGAAGGGCGGCATGCCGATGGCGAGGTGGCTCCCGATGATCCCGGCCAGCACGTCCCCGGACCCGGCGATGGCGAGTTCCGGACCTGCGTTGGTATTCACCGCCGCGCGGCCATCGTCGTTCGCGATCACGGTTTCTCGCCCCTTGTGAACCACCACACCTTTGACGAGGCATGCGGCAGCGCGGGTCTGCTCGAGCTTGGAGTCCCGCTGCGGCGGAGCCAGGCTGCGGAATGCCGGATCGTGATCCAGGTCCCGGAACAGGCGGCGGAACTCGGCCGCATGCGGGGTCAGGACCACAGGAGCGGCGGGTTGAAGGCGGTCTGCCAACAAGGCCGGTCGCCCATCCAGCGCTGTCAACGCGTCGGCGTCGATCACGGTCGGGACGCCAGCCGACAGCAGCACGCCAAGCAACCGGAGCGTCCCCTGGCCAACGCCCGCGGCCGGCCCGATCACCGCCGCCGAAGGACGCCGGTCCGCGATCCAGTCGGCGAGATCGGCGGGACCGGCGATCGGCTGCAGCATGATGGCCGTCAGAT
Organism: Beijerinckiaceae bacterium; assembly: GCA_025459195.1. Lineage (GTDB taxonomy): Bacteria > Pseudomonadota > Alphaproteobacteria > Rhizobiales > Beijerinckiaceae > Allobosea. The sequence continues at coordinate 3,594 of JALORF010000163.1, read as the reverse complement.
GGGCCGCATGGATCCGCAGCGCCGCTTTTGAGCCCGCAATCGTGACGGCTCCGACCCCGCTGTTCATCGCCGAAAGCGCGGCCAGGCGCGATGCCCCGGTTCGGAACTCCGGACCGCTGATCACCAGGCAATGTCCACGTTGGTATTTGTGCGTGTCGGGATCGGGCCGGGTCACGAGCCGGCCCCACAGGGCCGGCGTATTGGCGCATGGATCGCTCATCGCCGCGCCCTCAGGCGAAGGTTCTGCCCCCGGCGACCACCGGGGTCTTGAGGGTCCGGTCGCGCCTTGACCCGTTCCCGGCTTGCCGGCTCAAGTCCAGTCTGGAGGGCTCGCCCAGAAACGCCGCGATGTCCGGCCAGGCCGTCGCCAGCACCGAGCGCCCCATGTAGAGGCTCAGATGGCGACCCTCGACAAGGCGTGAGGCGATGTCGCGCGGTGGCGAGGACACGCTTTGGCGGGCCGTCAGCACTTGCGCCGGGCTGACGATGTCGTCCTGCGCGGCGGCCAGCAGAAACAGCGGGCAGCGCACATCGCCGAGGCCGACGGTCCGCCCGAGCGCCACGAACTCACGCCGCGCGAATGCGTTGCGCCGGAAGATCAGGTCGACGGTCTGGCGGTAGAAAACGCCCGGCAGATCGACCAGGTCCGCGTTCCAGGCGGCGAAGCGCCGAACCAGGGGCGGGGTAGGCCGTGCGACCTGGAGGGCCTTGCGGATGTCGGCCTCGGCAGAGGCCGTGGTCGGCCAGAGTGACATCACCAGATCGGCGCGCAAGAGACCGTCGCCCTGGGCGATCAGCCTATCGATGGCCGCTTGTGGGGTGCTCCGGATCATGTTCGTCAGAACGCTTCGCTCCGCGTCAGTATCAAGGGGCGCGCCGGCCAGCGCAAGTCGCGAGACTTTCTTCGGGAACCGCGCCGCATAGATCGCCGCCAGGAGACCACCCTGACACAGGCCGACGATGGCTGCGGGTGCGCCAACGTCATCGATCAGGGCGTTCAGCTCCGCAAGATAGTGGTCGAACGACAGTTCCGCCATTCGCGGCCCGGCGCTGCGCCAGTCGGTCAGCACGAGACGTGGAACGCCGCCGTTCAGCAAGGCCTCGATGACGCTGTGGCCTTTCGCGAAATCCGCCGTGGTGGCGGCGTGCAGCGCGTAGGGCGCGACCATGATCACGGCTTGATCCGCGCGGTCTCGGGCGGGCCTTCCTGTGCGCCGGAATTCCCGCACACTCATGGTGGTGAGTTCGGCCGTCACCCGGTTGGGTGTCGTCCATCGCCACGGCTGGGCGGCCGGGGGCGTCGGCGCAGCGACGGGCACCGTCCTGACGTCCAGACCTCCGAAGCCGCCCATGATCTCAAGCGTGCGCCGCGTCGCCTCCAGCGAGGTTTCAATCAGTCCGAACCAGGGATGGATCGGCATTCCGCCACCTCACGCCTTCGCCCGCACATAGTCACCCGGTCCATCGGTCAGGGGCGGGTATCCTGCCGCGGCATCGCCCATCGGAGGCGGGACGATACGCGGCCCGGGCGAATGCGACTGAAGCCAGTCGGTCCACCCGGTCCACCAGCTTCCGTCCACGGGCTCATGCTGCGCCAGCCATGTGTCCGCATCGAGATGGCGATCTTGAGTGCTCCTGTGCCCCAGCCTGAAGCGCCGGCCGGGTGTCCCAGGCGGGGCGACCACACCCTGATTGTGGCCGCCATTCGTGAGCGCAAAGGTCAAGTCCGTGTCGAGCGACAGGTGCACCTTGTAGACCGCACGCCACGGAGCGATATGGTCCCACTCTGTTCCAAGCACGAAGATTGGCACGCGGATGTCCTGCAAGGCGACGGTTTGCCCGCCGACGTTGAAGCGCCCTTCGGCCAGATCGTTGTTGAGATAGAGCGAGCGCAGATACTCCGCATGCATGCGGGCGGGCATGCGCGTCGTGTCCAGGGACCAGGCCATGACGTCGACCAGCCTTCGGCGCTCGCCCATCATGTATTCTCGCACCATGCGCGACCAGATCAGATCGGTGGAGCGCAACAGGTTGAACGCGCCCATCATCTGCGGCCCTTCGAGATAGCCGCGCTCGGCCATCATGTCCTCCAGCAGCGCCAATTGGCTGTCATTGATGAACAGGCGCAGTTCCCCCGCCTCGTGAAAGTCGGTCAGCGCGGCGAGCAGCGTCAGGCTCGCCAGCCGCTCGTCGCCGTCGCGCGCCATGGCGGCGGCGGTGATGGCGAGGAGCGTGCCGCCCAGGCAATAGCCGACGCCATGGACGCGTTGCGCACCCGTGATCTGCGTGGCGGCGGTGATGGCGGCCATCGCGCCGTCGGTGCGGTATTGGTCGAAGGCGACGTTCCGGTCGGCTTCCGTCGGGTTCTTCCACGACACGATGAACACCGTGAAGCCCTGGGCCACGAGGTGCCGGACCAGCGAGTTTTCGGGGCTGAGGTCGAGGATGTAATACTTCATGATCCAGGCCGGCACGATCACGACCGGCTCGGCATGCACCCGCTCGGTCGTCGGCGCGTACTGGATGATTTCGGCGAGCGGCGTGCGCGCCACGACCTTGCCGGGCGTGATGGCGACCGTCTCGCCGACCTTGTAGGCTTCAGCCCCCGGTGCCGGCCTCCCGGATGCCATGATCTGAAGATCTTCCATCCAGTGGTGCCAGCCGTCCCTGAGCGAGCCGCCCTTCGTTGTCAGCGCCCGCAGCATCACCTCCGGGTTCGTCGCGATACCGTTCGAGGGCGACCACAGATCCAGCAGTTGCCGCGCCGCGAAGGCGATGATGTCGCGATGCTCCGGCGCCACGCCGTGGACGCCCCTGGCCGCCTCTTCCCACCAGCGCTCGATCGCCAGATGGGTGTTGGCCAGATGACGGAACGGCCAGATCGACCAGGCTTCGTCATCATAGCGCCGGTCGCCCGGGCGGGCGCGCCGGCCGGGTGGCTGGCCATCAGGCAGGGGGCCAGCTTGCCGCCAGAGCTGGAGCGCTTCGCGGCTCGCCATCTCTGCCAGTTCGAACTGGCGCCCAGGCGACAAGGCCAGATGCGAGGCCCAGTCGAACCAGGCACCGGCCAGCGACAGCGGGGACACGCCTCCGGTCATGCGTGCAACGAAGGCGTGGACAGTCTGGTCCAGAGCGTTCTCCGCCGCGTTCGGATCAGGCCGGCCGCCGGCAGGGCCGGGCGGCTCCTGGGCTTCTGCCTGCGGCACCGGCCGCAAGGAAACAATCTGCGCGCTCGTGGTCTTCGGCGATGCCATGGCCTGATCTTCCCAGCGTGTGACGGCCATCACAACCCGCTTTTCCCGCCAAAACTCTGCGCCGTGTCAGTTTCCGCCGCCGCCAATCGGATTCTGTTGTGTGTCGTCTTGAGAGCGTATGGCGTTCATGTGCGGGACAAGCGATGCTGGCTAAAGGAACGCGCGACACGGTTGCGGACAGTTCGAGGGTCGGAGACATGCGGATCGTGATTGCGCTGGGGCGCAAGGCGTTGAACGGTCATCCGCCCGAGCGGACGCCGCGCGATCTCGCTGCCTCCATCGCGAAGGTCGTCGATGCGCTGGCACCGATCTGCCTGGCCGGCCATCAGATCGTGATCAC
>JALORF010000162.1 GCA_025459195.1 Beijerinckiaceae bacterium | reverse complement strand
ATCGCGCTGAGCGAGGCTCTCGATGATCTCGATGCCTCGTCGAAGCTCACGGCCAAATGGGATTTCTTCGTGATGCTCAAGGAGGCCGGGCGCAAGGCCGCCAAGGCCTGGCTGGCCCGGCACCTTGATGATGTCGGCACGCGTGCCACCATCGATCTGCGCAAGGAATTCGGCTGAGATCGGTTCTCACGCGATGATTTCCAGCCCGTCGCCTGGCGTGTTGTCACGGCAAGGGGTCCAGCCGCCAGACGCCGGTGGCCTTGATGTCGCGGTCTTCCAGTTCCCGGGTGACCGGCACCTGATAGGTCGCAAGCTGTGTCAGCCGCTGTTTCGGCAGGTAGCTGCGGCCCGGATCGCCGATCAGCACAAGGGCACCGCGCGCGGCCAGATCGGCCAGCCAGTCCACAACGCGCGCGGCAAGGTCGCGCTCATAGCAGATGTCGCCAGCAAGCACCGTGTGCCAGCCACCGTCCAGGCCGATCTGGTCTGTCCCAAGCGGCTCGATCCGGACATTGTTGGCGCGGGCATTGAGGTCCATCGCCGCCAGCGCGAAGCCATCGATGTCGGCCGCCTCGACGCGCGCGGCGCCGGCCTTGGCTGCGGCAATCGCCACCAGTCCCGAGCCTGAGGCGAAATCGAGCACAGGCTTGCCCGCCACCAGCCCGGGGTTGTCCAGCACGTAGCGCGCAAGGGCTTGCCCTCCGGCCCAGGCAAAGGCCCAGAAGGGTGGCGGAAGGCCGATGGCGCCCAGTTCGTCCTCGGTCTTCTGCCACAGGGCTGTCGCCTCGGTGGCAACGTGAAGACTCAGTTCCGGCGCGTGGGGAACCGGCAGCAGCCGTGTGTTGGCCGCCACGAAAGCACGCCGTGCGGCGTGATCCATCGTGCTCATGCGGTGGGCCCCTCGCCGAGCATGTCGGCCCAGAGGCGCTTGAAGGTGTCCATCACCTGCCGTTCGGTATAGCCGTCAAGCACGCGCTCCCGCGCCGCACGACCCATGCGCTCGACAAGGGCCGGGGCGCGCGCAAACTGGATGACAGCCTCAACCAGCGCATCGGGATCGGCACCATCCACCACGCGGCCATCGACGCCATCGCGGACGAAGCCCGCAGCGGCGCCCGTCGAGGATGTCACGATCAGTGGCCGGGCCGTGGCGGCAGCCTGAAGCACGATTCCCGGCAGGCCATCGCCGCCACCGGCCGGCACGATCAGCGCATGGTGCTGCTGCCAGACCTGCGCCATGTCGGAAGGCGGTGCGAACCAGCCGATGCCCGGCAGGCGGCTCCATCCTTCCAGCACCGCCGCTGGAACGGCAGACCGGCCGGGAGGGAACGGGGCCCCGATCAGCGACAGCGTCACATCAACACCCGCAGCGCGGGCCTTGCCGACCGCATCCACGGCGAGGTTCGGGCCATGGGTCCAGAGCAGCGGCGAAACGAAGGCCAGTTTCAGCGGTGGCGACCACGGCATCGGCTCTGGCATATGGATCAGGGGATCGACGCCCGCCCCGCCGGTGAGGCGCAGCGCCGGGTTCGCCGGATCAAGGCCGAGGGCGGTCGCATCGGCAGGATTGTCGAGGACGAGGCGCGTGCCGCTGGACAAGGCCGAACCGGCCAGCAGGCGCGCCACCGCCCGCAGGCCATCGCCCGGCGGGCCGGTGGTGGTGCTGATGGCCCCGAGCCCGTTCAAGGCCAGAATGCGCCGGGGAACTGCCGCCAGCCTGGCCGCCGCCGAGCCGGCCAGCGCGGCGCGAACGCCATGAAGCTGCACCAACGCAGGGGCGTGTTCCAGCATGACCCGGCGCAGCGTGTCGATGCCGCGCGCAAGGGCCACCGGGTTGTTGCGCCAGATGCCGGAATCAAGCGGAACGAACCGTGCGCCGGCGGCGGTGATGCGCCCGCCATGGCCGTGATCGCCTGCGGCAACCACGACCTCATGGTCGCGCTCGCGCGCCGCCCGCACCAACGGCAGGTGATGCCGGGCGAAAAGCCAGTCCCGCGTGCCGATGAACAGCAGTTTTGCCAAGGCCTCAGCCCTGTTGCGACCAGCCGGCGAACCAGGTCTTGAACAGGGTGAGCTGGTGCCGTGCATAGTGCTGCTGGCTCGCGGACAACGCATCGCTGGCGTTGAAGTGCAACGCGTATTCGGGATTGCCTTCGAGCAGCATCAGATACTTGTAGTAGAGCACCAGATCAGCCCCCTCGTCGAAAGAGGAGAGCACACCCAGTGCCTGCTCCAGTTCCAGTGCCCTGCGGCGCGCGACGGGATCGCCGGCAGCGGCTCTTGTGCTGAGATCGACCAGCAGCAGCACCTCGCGCGGCAGGACGTTGCCGATGCCGGTGATGGCACCGACAGCGCCGCAATTGACGAAGCCATGCACCACCTGCGTGTCGACGCCGACCATCAGGGCCAGCGAAGGATCGCGCCCGGTGATGTGCTCGGCTGCGTAGCGCAGGGACGCCGCACCGCCGAATTCCTTGAACCCTGCCAGGTGCGGGTAGCTGGCGCGCAGCTCGAAGAACAGATCCGCGCGGGTCTCGTAGCCATAGTAGGGGCTGTTGTAGATCACCGAGGGCAGATCGACCGCCGCTTCGAGAATGCCGGCAAAGTGGGCGCGCTGGGCGGCTGCCGAAGGGCCGCGCGACAGCACCCGCGGAATGATCATGAGCCCCTTTGCCCCGGCCTTCTTCGCGTGGGACGCCAGTGCGGCTGCGCGCGCCGGGTTCTGCGCACCGGTGCCGACAATCACCGGCAGGCCCGCGCCGACCAGATGCTCGACGCCTTCCATGCGCTGCTCGTCCGTCAGCAGCGGCCAGTCGCCCATCGATCCGCAATAGACGACGGCCGACATGCCGGCTGCAACCAGTTCCTTGCCCTTGCGAACCAACGCGCCGAAATCCGGCTGGCGCTGGTCGGTGCAGGGGGTCATCAAGGCAGGGATGGTGCCTCGGAAAATGGCGGCTTGCATGGGCAGTGCTCCGGTGACGTTGCCATCATATCGCGCCTCCGGCATGGCCCTGTATAGGGCTGGCGCGGCATCAGGCATGCAAAAATGCGCGATGCTGCGGCAGCGTGCGCGAGCATGCGGTGCCGGGGCCACATTGGGGCAGGGCGTTCGTGGTCAGATGCTGCCGGCGTCCGAGACGCGGACGCGCGCATCGGCGCGGCGCGTCAGGTCCGGGAGCAGTTCCAGCCCCAGCCCCGGCTTGTTGCTGAGGCGCACCATGCCGTTTTCGACCACGGGCAAGTCGGTGACGAGTTCGGTGTACCAGCCTGTGTAGAAGGCCCGCACGCTCTCCTGGATCAGGGCATTGGGCGCATGCAGCGAGAAATGGCAGGAGGCGGCATAGACCACAGGGCCTGTGCAATCATGCGGCGCGACCGGCGTATGCCAGGCCTCGGCCATGCCGGCGATCTTGCGGGCCTCGCTCAGCCCGCCGCACCAGGACAGGTCGAGCATCACGACGCCGGCAGCACCGGTCTGGAGATATTCACGGAAGGCGTGGGTGAAGGACAGTGTTTCGGACGCGCAGACCCAGGCCTTCGAGTGCGCCGCGTAGTCCTTCAGGTCGCCAATGTTGTCGAGGCGGAACGGGTCCTCGTGCCAGTAGGTGTCGAATTCCGCCAGGCGTTCTGCCAGCCGCTTGGCCATCGGCAGGCTCCACAACGAGTGGAACTCGACCATGATGTCCATCTTGTCGCCCACCGCTTTCCGGATCTTGCGGAAGGGTTCGAGCGCCGTGTGAAGCTCTGCCGGCGAGATGTCGAAGCCGTTGGTGCGCTCGGCGGCAATGTCGAACGGCCAGATCTTCATGCCGGTGATGCCCTGCTCCAGCAGGGAATGGGCCACGTCATCGGCGCGGGTGAGGAAGCCTTCGAGGTCCTCATAGGGGCCGCCCTGTTCGCCCAGATGCCAGTTGGCCACGGCCTGCGCCCGACCATCGCGGATGTATTTGTAGCCGGCACAGGTGTTGTAGACGCGGATGGAATCGCGCGTGCGACCGCCCAGCATGTCGCAGACAGGCTTGCCGTGTGCCTTGCCGAAAATGTCCCACAGGGCGATGTCGATGGCGGAGTTGCCACGCGTCTCGACGCCGGCCGAGCGCCAGCCGAGGTAGTTGCGCAGCTTGAGGTTGATGGCCTCGATGCGCAGCGGGTCCTCGCCGATCAGCTTGGGCGCGACCGTTTCATGCAGGTAGGCCTCGACCGCCTTTGGCCCCATGAAGGTCTCGCCAAGGCCGGTGATGCCCTCATCGGTGTGCAGGCGCACGAAGATGATGTTGCCGAACTCTTCCAGCCGGACGGTTTCAAGGCGGGTGATCTTCATCGGGCCGGGCCAGTCTTGTCAGCACATCAGGTGGCAGGAGGGTCCCGGCGTGAGCCGGGACCCCATTTGTGGTGGCTCAGTTGCGGATCTTGGCGAGTTCGGCCTGCATCCGGTCCACGGTTTCCTTGCCGATCGTGGCAGCGCCGCGCTCATAGACGGGCTTGACCACCTCGCGCATGCGCTTCTGCTGCTCTGGCGCGATCTCGTTGATCAGCATGCCCTTGGTGCGGAGGTTGGCCAGCGACCGGCTGGACAGCGCGCGCGAGACGGTGCGCTGTTCCTTCTGGCCTTCAGCGGCGCACTCGAACAGGGCCTTCTGCTCGTCGGCGGAGAGACGGTCGAACAGCGCCTTCGAATAGAGCACCATGAAGGGTGTGTAGGCGTGGTTGGTGATCGAGAGATACTTCTGCACCTCATACATCTTGGAGGTGTCGATGGTCACGAACGGGTTTTCCTGGCCATCGATGGCCTTGGTTTCCAGCGCAGCGAACACTTCCTGGAAGGCCATCGGCACGGCATTGGTGCCAACGGTCTTGAAGGTGTCGAGGAAGATGTTGTTCTGCATCACGCGGACCTTGAGGCCGGGGAAGTCCTCGACCTTCTCGACAGGCTTGCGCGAGTTGGTCAGGTTGCGGAAGCCGTTCTCCCAATAGGACAGGTTGACAAGGCCGACAGCCGGCAGCTTGTCGGAGATGAACTTGCCGAAGGGCCCGTCGAGAATGGTGTCGGCCTCCTTCTCGTTGGCGAACAGGAAGGGCAGGTCGAACACGCCGAGGTCCGGCAGGATGCCGACCAGCGGGGATGACGAGGTGATCACCATTTCCTGGGTGCCGGAGCGCAGCGCCTGCGTGGCCTGGAGGTCGCCGCCGAGCGCGCCGCCCCAGAAGGCCTGGAGCTTCATCCTGCCGCCGGACTTGGTGGCAAGGCACTGGGTCATCTTGGTGACGCCATTGCCGACGGGGTGGTCGGCATTGATGCCGTTGGAGACGCGGATGGTGCGGTCGGCGAACTGGGCATGGGCCGTGCCGGTCATCAGGGCAAGGCCGGCGACAGCGGCGATCAATGTGGCTTTCAACATGGGTCTTCCTCCGTTGTGGGCACGTTGGCCCGTTAATACCCCAGCAGTTGCTGGATGAATTGCGTGAATCCGATCCGGCCTTGCAGAAGCCGGAAGGGCGCCATCACGAGCGGCGGCCAGAGCACCAGAATAAACAGCACGAGGCTCTGGGCAATCAGGAATGGATTGATGCCCTTGATGACATCGGTCATCGAGACGCGGGCCACGCCCGAGACCACGTTGAGCACGATGCCGACAGGTGGCGTGATCAGCCCGATGGCGTTGTTCATGATGAACAGCACGCCGAAATAGACCGGATCGATGCCAACCTGCTTGACGATCGGCATCAGCACCGGGGTCAGGATCAGCACGGTCGGGGCAAAATCCAGCGCCGTGCCGACAACCAGCACCAGCACCATCATCAGCAGCATCATCACCGTCTTGTTGGTGGTGATCTGTTGCAGCACGTTGGCGATCTCGCCGGGAATGTTGGCGGCGGTGATCAACCAGGACGAGATCAGTGCCGCCGCCACCAGGAACATGATCACGGCCGTCATCTTCGCCGCAGACAGGAACAGGCCGTAAAGCTGGCTCGGCTTGAGCTCCTTGTAGACGAACATGCCCACGAACATGGCATAGACGGTGGCCACAACGGCGGCCTCGGTCGGGGTGGCAAAGCCGAAGCGGATCGAGCCGAGGATGAACACCGGCATGGCGAGCGCGAAGGCCCCGTCCTTGGTGGCCTGCCAGCGCTCGGTCCAGGTGCGCTTGGGATAGGGCTTGAGGTTCTCCTTGCGGGCCACATACCACCAGGCGAACACGAGGCTGATGCCCATCAGCAGGCCGGGAAA
>JALORF010000253.1 GCA_025459195.1 Beijerinckiaceae bacterium | reverse complement strand
GACATCGCGCATGTCGTCGGAGGTCTTTGCGGCAACCGGCACCTGCTGGGGTGTGCCGCTTATGCCGTAGATGTTGATCAGTCTGTCCAGTTCAGCCACTAGCGTGTCGAGTTCCGGCAGTAGCGACAAGGCTTCACCCTTCTCCCGGCCGGGTGCTGTTGCATGTTTCAGCTTCGGGACAACATGGTTTAGCATCTCCACAAGTTGAGCTTCTCGGCCGTCTGGGATGCGCATGTTGTCGAACATCGGTACGCCTGTTTTCAGGCCCACCCACAGAAACATGGCTCCAAGGAAGCCACCAGTTCCCACGAAAACAGTTATCGCATCGATGTTTTGTTTCGATAATTGCGGTGCAAGCATGATGCTGCCTGCGAAAGTTAGAATGAACCAAGCGATCAACATGAACGCCATGGCTCGCCATTGTCTTTGTCGACCTAACCGCTGCGTTTTCGCGTTGGCGGTTCCCAATTGCCCATCTACGGTTGCTGCATATTTCATTGGTTGCGCTCCTTTCCTGTCAGTGCTCAGATTCCAAGATTGAGCTGCCTTTCGGGCAGTTTCGCCTTCTGGTCCTCGTTCTCTCGCGGCGCCGGCACTTTCGGCCGGTCCGCATTGCCGCGCTCCGGCGTGGATTGTGAAGATTGTCCGCGCTCGAACGGCGGCATCACCACCTCGCCGGTGGCCTCCAGTGCAGCGGTCTTGTCGCCGGTGTTGTGGCTGATCTGCTGGGCGATCTTGCTGCTATCATCGACGATGAGCTTGAGCTCGTCGCGCACCCGGGTGATGTTGACCAGGAACAGCCGTTGGTTGCTGAGGTTTTTCTCGGCCGAATCCATGACCGCGATGGCACGGTCGGCAGTGAGGCCCTGCGCCATATGGGCATTGAGGGCATAGCCCAGATCGAGGCGCTCCAGCATCCGGTCGCCGGGCGGTAGCGTGATCACCATCTTCGTCGAAGTCTCAATGGTGATCCCGTCACTGGCCACCGCCAGCACCCGCGCCCGGTCAGCATTGATCAGCCCGCGCTCCCGGTCAGTATCGGTCCAGCGGATCGTGTCGCCGGCTTGGATCTTGAGCGCCTTCTTGTCATTGATCCGCACGCTGTTCTCGGGTCGGTTGGTGGCAAGCTTCGCCGGTCGGAACTTGTGTTCCTTGCCTGCCGCGTCGTTCAGCGTGACGATGCCCTTCTCACGGTCGATGCCGGTCACGGCAGCACGGTCAGCTGCGCCGCCGGCCCGGTGAGCGTGCCTTCCTCGCGCAGGCCGGCCTGCACGCCGGCGTTGATCGCATCGCGGATGATGCGGCCCGATGCGAGCAGCATGGTCGCATCACGCTCGGATTGTGACCGGCTCAGCCACTGCGTGACCGCCAGTTGCACGCCGCGTCCCTGTGCGTCGGTGATGAACGGTTTCAGCACCGCCAGCGCATCAGCGGGACGATAGTCGTTGGCGGCCGCCGCTGCCATTTTGAGTTCGGCAGTGCGGGCGCGCAGGTTGATGTTCATGCGCGCCGTATCGATACCGGCCGCTTGCAGCAGCTCGAACGGCTTGCCAGCATCGACCGCGCCCAACTGGCGCTTGTCGCCGACGAAGGCCAAACGGCCGACCTCGAGGCGCTGCGCGAGGCGTGCCAGCACGAGTGCTTTGTCGTTGGCCATCATCGAGGCTTCATCGACGAGGATGACGCTGCCGCGGAACATGCTGCGCGCCATCTCCAACCTGTCGGGCCGGACATTGTCGCCGAGCAGCCAGCGGTGGTTACGGATGAAGCGGTCGATGGTCATCGAGGCGACACCGGTGTCGCGCTCTAGCATGCGTACCAGCGTGTTCTGTGGGCCCAGACCCAGCACGTTCCGGCCCTCCTCGCGCGCGACGGTCGCCACCGCTGCCAGGGCCGAACTCTTGCCGGCACCGGCAACACCTTGCACGGCCACCACCAGATCGGGGCTCGACAGGATCAGTCGGCCGGCATTCTCCTGGCCCTTGTTGAGCGGAAAACCTTGCCCTGCGCGGGCGGCTTCCTGCAGACGTTCACCGGCAACACGCGCATCCGCTATCAACGGCTCGACACTGCCGCGTCCATCTCGCGCAACGCCAAGCAGCGCCTGTTCGGCCGAGATGGCATCGCGGGTGGTGAGCTGCTCCGGGTTGTCGCGGCCGCGGACCAGCAGGCCGGCGCGGACGAGGCGGTGAACGCCACGCTCGATCTGATCGACGGTGATCGGCAGGCCGAGGTCGAGTGCGGTTTTGACGATCTTCGTCTCGCCGAACGCCGCCTCGCGCTCCGACAGTGACCGCACTGCCGAGGCGATGGATCGGGCCGCTGCGATCTCATCGGCGCTCATGCCCAGCGTGGACCTGGGCATCAACGGGTCGCGCTCGCCGCTGCCGAGGCGTTCGCCGATGATGGTGACAGCGCGGGCGATCGTGCCTTTAGCACTCAGCGTGACGCCGGCGATCACCCTCCACACATCCCGCGCACCATCCGCGCGCTCGCGTGCCGCTGCAACCATGCCGGCAAAGTCCAGCCCTGCACCTGTTGCCCGCGCTGCCCATTCGGCTCGCAGCGCACCACGATCCTCGACCTGTTCCTTCCGGGCACGTGTCTTAAGCGTCACCAGATCGCGGGTCCTGTCGTTCTGGTGGGTGAGGCCGGCAAAGGCGTCGAGGATCTCCTCTCGCCGCGAGGAGAACAGCATCACCGCCTCGCGGCTGACGCCCGCGATCTCGAATTGGCCGTGCTTCCCGGTCAGT
>JALORF010000030.1 GCA_025459195.1 Beijerinckiaceae bacterium | reverse complement strand
TGCGCTCGATGCGCGTTATACGTTCGAACTGCCACCGACGCTGGTCGAACAGGAGTTCACCAACGTCTGGGGCCAGGTCGAGGCCGACATGAAGCAGGCTGCCAAGACCTTTGCTGACGAAGGCACGACGGAAGAGGCCGCCCGCGCCGATTACCAGAAGATTGCCGAGCGGCGCGTCCGCCTCGGCCTTGTCCTCGCCGAGATCGGCGACAGCGCCAAGATCCAGATCTCGGACGATGAGGTCACGCAAGCGCTGATCGAACGGGCGCGCCAGTATCCGGGCCAGGAAAAGCAGGTCTGGGAATTCTATCGCAAGAACCCGCAGGCCCTGGCCGAACTGCGCGCCCCGATCTTCGAGGAAAAGGTCGTCGACCATCTGCTCGGCCAGATGGCGGTCGAGGACAGCAAGGTCAGCCGCGACGTGCTTTTCGCCGATGAGGACGCCCCGGCCGCGGACGGCGACGCCGCTGCCAAGCCGGCCAAGGCGAAGGCGAAGAAGAAGGCCGACTGAACCCGGCCTCAGCCGGACAGGGCAGGGGACAACGCGGCGGTGTGGCTTCTGGCCCGCCGCCGTTTTCCTGTCACGGGACGGCTGCGATGACGCCTTTGCGATAGACGGCCTTGGTCGCGTCGGTCCAGCACTGACCCTCGACGATGGCCAGCAGTTCGTCACGTCCGTGAAGCCCCAGGTCGCCGAGGCGCTTGCGCGCGTCAGCCAGCAGCAGCCCATCCTGAAGGGCAGCGCCGACAACAAGACGGGCAATCTGACCGATGACGAAACCACGTTGTGGCGTCTTTTCAAGCAGGCCCATGGCCTTGTGCGGTTCGCCGTTGATCAGGTGATGCGTCAGGCTCGCCAGAGGATACCACGGGTCCGGCAGCGGGTTCAGCATCATCGCGCGCGCTTCCATGTCCACGGCCTGTGCCCACTCACCTGCGGCCAAGCCAAGTTTCGAACCGGCGTCCGACAGCACGTCCGGGTTGTTGGGATAGGCCGCCGCGAGGTCCCTCGCCATCTGGCGGACACCGGCCACATCGGCACGGCAGGCGGCCAGGCCCATCCGCGCACCATCGAGCAGCGGGTCGCCGGCAGGCCCTGCTGCGATCAGCGCCTCTGCTGCGGCAAGCTGTGCGGCGCGTGCCTCGCCGACGAGGCCGCGAGCGCGTTCGATCAGGTAGGATGCCAGAGCTCCTCGACCGGCCACGAACGCGGGGTCCTCCTCGAGGGCTTCTGTCAGGCAGCGTTCGGCCTCAAGGCCGGCCGCCGCGTCATAGCTGCGCCAATGATGCCGCATGGCCAGAAGGCAGGAGAACCGCGTTTCCGCCTGCCTGTCGTCGTCCCTCAGGGCAAGCTCGGTCAGCATGATGCCGCCACCGGGCAGGGTCAGGTCGCGGGCAACCACGCCGGCAACCTCCTGCATGGCAGCGCCGCGTGCTCTTGCCAGATCGGCAAAGACATAGGCGTTCGACCACAGGATCGCCCGGTCAGGCCAACGCTTGAGGAAAACCCGCGCACCGAAGCCGTCATTGCCACCAGTCACCTGCACATCGAGCAGGAACACATGACGCTGGCGCGCTGCTTCCGACAACGTGCCATCGGATACGGCGACCGGACCGGATGTGACGACCGTCAGCCAGCGTTGCCGGGCAAGCTCCGCAGCAAGCTCCGCACGCAGCGCCGGACCCGTTCTGGTCTCCATGGCATCACCGGCGAGCTGACCCTCGATCACGATCAGCGGCGGCAGCGTCGCAATCGGCTGCCCGCGCTTCTGCAGCATCAGCATGGCCACCATTACCAGACCGGTTACCGCGAGAACGGCCAGGACAAGGAAGGCTCGCCGCCATGATCCTGGCTGCGCGCTGGCCTTGTGGGCTGGCGTCACGGTCGGGCTTGCGCCCTCCGGCGGCACCTGTTCCGGAACGGCAAGGTCGATCCTTGGCCGGTAAGAACCCTTCGGGATGGTGATCCTGACCGGCCCGGTGGCCATGTTCGATGCCGCAACATGGTCGAGCGCCTTGCGCAGTCGCGTCATCTCGGTACGTGCGATGCTGTCCAGTTGCGGGTCGAAATCCGGGCCCCGACCGAGCACCTCGGTGGCAATCGCGAACCCCTTGATGCGCTCGCCCCTGCCGGCAAGTTCTTCGGTCACCAGATAGCGCAGCAGGGCCGGCAGCCGTTCGCCGCCACCGAGCACGCCCGAGGCAATCACCGCGTCAAGGGCCTCAAGGACCTTGATTTCATCGTTGCGGGCAAGGCGCGGACTGCGACCGGGCTCATGCGGCTCATGAGGCTCATGGTCGGCAAGGCTGGACGGTGGCGGAACTGGCTTCATGGCAAACCCTGGCGCGAGAGCCTGTCTGCTCACCGCCCGGTCAGCTTATCACGGCCCGGTGTGACGCAAGATGCGAAACGTCTCCGGGGGCATCGTCCCGCCCATGGGCGAAAACCCTGGCATGTGCCCGCACATGCCTGCATCCGGCAGCCGAATCGGATGGCTGTGCCGCCAGCGCTGTCCCCTGTTGCCGCCCACTGGCAGCCAGGCGCGGACGGCAGCAACCGGAGACGCGCCATGCCAGACAAACCCAGCCCCGATTCCTTCCCCCACCGTGAAGCGCATGACCAGCCGGACGCGTCCGGCGGAGCATACATGCGACTGTCGGCGCGCGATGTCGAAACCCTGCAGGAGATCATCATCCGCGCCCATTATCTGGCGATGGAACTGCGCGATGTCTGCGCCGTGTCCGGTGTCGGGGCGTCGGCGCTCAGCGTGGCGGCAGCACACATGCTGAAGAATTGGGCGCTCAGTTTCTCGCGCGATCTGGAAGCCGCCACGCGGCAGGCATCGAAGCCCTGAGCGCTGAGGCGAAAACACCGCTTCCCTTTGTAATCGCGTGGGGCGTGACTACATTAGCGAAACACGCGCGGGCGAATCGTTGCCTGTGCTGAGGAGCCTCACGTCCATGATCCGCGATCGCGACCCCGTCGAAGTCTACAACAATCTCGTGCCGATGGTGATCGAGCAGTCGAGCCGCGGCGAGCGCGCCTTCGACATCTATTCCCGCCTTCTGCGCGAGCGCATCATCTTCCTGACCGGCCCGGTCGAGGATTACGGCGCGTCGCTGATCGTGGCGCAGCTTCTGTTCCTCGAAGCCGACAATCCCAAGAAGGAAATCTCCTTTTACATCAACTCGCCCGGCGGCGCGGTCACGGCCGGCATGTCGATCTACGACACGATGCAGTTCATCAAGCCGCCGATCACCACGATCTGCCTTGGCATGGCGGCCTCGATGGGCTCGCTCCTGCTCACCGCCGGCGAGAAGGGCCAGCGTTTCGCCCTGCCCAATTCCCGCGTCATGGTTCACCAGCCATCCGCAGGCTATCAGGGCAAGGTCACCGACATCATGATCTATGCGCGCGAGTTCGACACCACCAAGCGCCGTCTCAACGAGATTTACGTCAAGCACACCGGCCGCACCTACAAGGAGATCGAGGACGCACTGGAGCGGGACAACTACATGTCCTCCGAAGATGCCAAGGCCTTCGGCCTGATCGATCAGGTGATCGACAAGCGCCCCGAGGATGGCGGTGCCGTCACGGCTCCTGCCTCGGCCACCTGAGGCCGCGCACCGGTTTCGGCCGCTCAGGCCCATGCGGCTGAATCGTCGCAGGTCACGGATTTGCGACGCAAGCGTGACAGAAAGCGGGTTGGCGAATGCGTTCTGCCAGCCCATACTGCGTCGCACGGCATGCCTTGGCCGGCGACGAGCTGGCAAACAGGCAGGCCGCGTTAACGTTCTGATGGGACGAATGGGTATTTACTGAGCGAATCGGCGCGCCAGGAGCGGCTGATGGACATGACCGCGCGTTGCGGCGGTTTTCGAAGCGCAACGATGGAGAACTGCCATGACCAAGGCAACCGGCGACACCAAGAGCACCCTGTATTGCTCGTTCTGCGGCAAGAGCCAGCACGAGGTGCGCAAGCTGATTGCGGGCCCGACCGTGTTCATCTGCGATGAATGCGTCGAGTTGTGCATGGACATCATCCGCGAGGAATCCAAGACCTCGATGGTCAAGGCCAAGGATGGTGTTCCGACGCCCAAGGAAATCCGCAAGGTTCTCGACGATTACGTGATCGGTCAGGAGCACGCCAAGAAGGTGCTCTCGGTCGCGGTCCACAACCACTACAAGCGCCTCAACCACGCGACCAAGCACAACGATGTCGAACTGGCCAAGTCGAACATCCTGCTGGTCGGCCCCACCGGCTCGGGCAAGACGCTGCTCGCGCAGACACTGGCGCGCATCCTCGATGTGCCCTTCACCATGGCCGATGCCACGACGCTGACCGAGGCCGGCTATGTCGGCGAGGACGTCGAGAACATCATCCTCAAGCTGCTTCAGGCGTCGGATTACAACGTCGAGCGCGCCCAGCGCGGCATCGTCTACATCGATGAAATCGACAAGATCTCGCGCAAGTCCGACAATCCGTCGATCACCCGCGATGTCTCGGGCGAGGGCGTGCAGCAGGCTCTCCTGAAGATCATGGAAGGCACGGTTGCCTCGGTGCCGCCGCAGGGCGGGCGTAAGCATCCGCAGCAGGAATTCCTGCAGGTCGACACCACCAATATCCTGTTCATTTGCGGCGGTGCCTTTGCCGGCCTCGAGAAAATCATCTCGGCGCGCGGGCAGGGCACGTCGATCGGTTTCGGGGCCAAGGTCAAGGGGCCTGATGATCGCCGCACCGGTGCGATCTTCCGCGAGGTCGAGCCCGATGATCTGCTGAAGTTCGGGCTGATCCCTGAATTCGTCGGCCGCCTGCCGGTGCTGGCGACGCTCGAGGATCTCGACGAAGCCGCCCTCAAGACCATCCTGACCGAGCCCAAGAACGCGCTGGTCAAGCAGTATGGCCGCCTGTTCGAGATGGAGGATGTCGAGTTGTCCTTCTCCGACGAGGCGCTCAACGTCATTGCCCGCAAGGCCATCGAGCGCAAGACCGGCGCCCGCGGCCTGCGCTCGATCCTCGAAGGCATCCTGCTTGAGACCATGTATGACCTGCCGGGCCTCGACGGGGTCAACCAGGTCGTCATCAGCCCAGAGGTCATCGACGGCAAGGCCCGCCCTCTCTACATCTACGAGGAGAAGGACAAGGCTGCGGAATCCAAGAGCGCCTGAAACGGCAGCAGCACCGGCCCTCACGGGCGCAGCACATCATCAGGCCCGGCCTGAAGGCGGACAAAGCGGCGGATCGCAAGATCCGCCGTTGCTGTTTGGCAAGCACTCCTGCGGCACGCGCGGGCCTCGGCAGGCCCCTTCACAGAAAGATCACCATGGCGGGAATAACCCGGCCACACGCGTCGTTCTCCCGGTGACCGGCACCTGAAAGCCGTCACACCGAAAAGGAGACCACCATGACACATCGCATCACAGCATCACTGATCGCCGGCGCAGCGCTGACGACCCTGACCGCCACGGGCGCCCTGGCGCATGCCGTCCCCGATGTCGACGCGGCGAGGAAGGCGCTGACCGAGGCCACCATGCCGCACACCACCGCGCCGCAAACGGCGCTGACCGGCATGGCTCCCGCTCAGGCAGCACCCGCCGCCCCTGCCATGCAGGTGGCAACCAGCCCGATGGACTTCATCAATTCGATGTCGGGCAGCAACAGCTCGACCAATCGCTCGACGAACAGCTCCACCAACCGTTCATCCAACAGCTCGCGCAACAGTTCGAGCAACACCAGCAGCAACTCATCGTTCGGTGGCGGAGCCTTCTCGAACGCCAGTTCGAACGGTTCCTCGAACTCCAGCAGCAACGGCTCGTCCAACAGCTCCTCGAATTCCAGCAGCAACGGATCGTCGAACAGCTCTTCGAATTCGTCTTCGAATTCCAGCTCGAACAGCTCGTCCAACTCCAGCTCGAACAGCTCCTCGAACTCGTCCTCGAACAGCTCTTCGAACTCCAGCTCGAATTCATCGAACTGAGCCGCTGTCCGGCGGCCCGCCTCGTGTGCTGCCGGGCGAACCATCTCTGGCATGCGCCTTGCCGATCCATCGGCAGGGCGCATGCTGCATGGCGGGGCCGCGCCGGCTCACCATGTCGCATTGCGCCGCTTGAAACATCAGGCTGTTATCGCCACCTTGATGTTCGATCGCAGAATCGATCCCGCCACGCCTGCTGAGGGTGGCTCCTGCGCTCCGGGTCCAGCGCCCGCTGGTCCGTCTTCGGTCTTGACGGTTGCCCATGAGGGGGCCTGCCTGACCGCAAACCTGACAAGGAATTCGTGATGAGCGCAAATAAGGCTCGCCCTGCCATCGTCCCCGGTTCAGTTGCCGAATACCCGGTGCTGCCGCTGCGCGATATCGTTGTGTTCCCGCACATGATCGTGCCGCTTTTCGTCGGGCGCGAGAAGTCGATCCGTGCGCTCGAAGAGGTGGTGAAGGCCGATGGCCTGATCGTTCTGGCCACCCAGAAGAATGCTTCCGATGATGATCCGGCCACCGATGCGATCTTTGAGATCGGCACGCTGGCCAGCGTGCTGCAATTGCTCAAGCTGCCCGATGGCACCGTCAAGGTGCTGGTCGAAGGCGCATCGCGCGGCCGCATCAAGAAGTTCACCAAGGCCGACGAGTATTATGCCGCGAGCGTGGAGGCCCTGGCCGATATCGAGGGCAAGAAGGTCGAGGTCGAGGCCATGGCCCGCTCGGTCGTCTCCGAGTTCGAGAACTATGTGAAGCTCAACAAGAAGGTCTCGCCCGAGGTCGTCGCGGCGGTGACGCAGATCGACGTGCCCTCCAAGCTCGGCGACACGGTGGCATCGCACCTTGCGGTCAAGATTTCCGACAAGCAGATGGTGCTGGAGACCCTGGAAGTTGCCGGCCGGCTTGAGAAGGTGCTCGGGCTGATGGAGAGCGAAATCTCCGTCCTGCAGGTCGAGAAGCGCATCCGCTCCCGCGTCAAGCGGCAGATGGAGAAGACCCAGCGCGAATACTATCTCAACGAGCAGATGAAGGCGATCCAGAAGGAACTGGGCGACAACGAGGAAGGCCGTGACGAACTGGCCGAACTCGAACAGAAGATCGCGCAGACCAAGCTGACCAAGGAGGCCCGCGACAAGGCCATCGCCGAGGTCAAGAAGCTCAGGCAGATGTCGCCGATGTCGGCGGAAGCGACCGTCGTGCGCAACTATCTCGACTGGATGCTCGGCATTCCGTGGAACAAGAAGTCCAAGATCAAGAAGGACCTCAAGGCCGCGCAGGATCTGCTCGATGCGGATCATCACGGGCTCGAGAAGGTCAAGGACCGGATCGTCGAGTATCTGGCGGTGCAGCAGCGCACCAACAAGCTCACCGGCCCGATCCTGTGTCTCGTTGGCCCGCCCGGCGTGGGCAAGACCTCGCTCGGCAAGTCCATCGCCAAGGCGACGGGGCGCGAATTCGTGCGCATGTCTCTCGGCGGCGTGCGCGATGAGGCCGAAATCCGCGGCCACCGCCGCACCTATATCGGCTCGATGCCCGGCAAGATCATCCAGTCGATGAAGAAGGCCAAGACCAGCAATCCGCTGATCCTGCTCGACGAAATCGACAAGATGGGCATGGATTTCCGTGGCGACCCGTCGGCGGCCCTGCTGGAAGTGCTGGATCCGGAACAGAACTCGACCTTCAACGATCACTACCTCGAGGTCGACTATGATCTGTCGAACGTGATGTTCGTGACCACGGCCAACACGCTCAACATCCCGCCGGCCCTGCTGGACCGCATGGAGGTGATCCGCATCGCCGGCTACACCGAGGAAGAGAAGGGCGAGATCGCCAAGAAGCACCTGATCCCCAATGCCGTGTCCAAGCATGGGCTCGACAAGAAGGAATGGCAGCTCACCGACGAGGCGCTGGAAAAGCTGATCCGGCGCTACACGCGGGAGGCCGGCGTGCGCAATCTGGAGCGCGAGATTTCCAACACCGTCCGCAAGGGCGTGAAGGACATCATCCTGCTCAAGAAGAAGAAGGTCTCGGTCACGCCCGATCTGCTCGAAGAGTATCTCGGCCCGCCGCGCTACCGCTATGGCGAAGCGGAAACCGAGGATCAGGTCGGCGTGGTCACGGGCCTTGCCTGGACAGAGGTCGGCGGCGAACTCCTGACCATCGAAGGGCTGCTGATGCCCGGACGTGGCAAGATGACCGTCACCGGCAACCTGCGCGACGTGATGAAGGAATCGATCTCGGCGGCGGCATCCTATGTCCGCTCGCGTGCCGTCGACTTCGGCATCAAGCCGCCCTTCTTCGACAAGCGCGACATCCACGTCCACGTTCCGGAAGGGGCGACGCCAAAGGACGGTCCGTCTGCCGGCATCGCCATGGCCACCGCCATCGTCTCGGTGCTGACGCAGATCCCGATCCGGCGCGACATTGCCATGACAGGCGAGGTCACGCTGCGGGGCCGGGTGCTGCCCATTGGCGGGCTGAAGGAGAAACTGCTGGCAGCGCTTCGGGGCGGCATCAAGAAGGTGCTGATCCCCGAGGAGAACGCCAAGGATCTGGTCGATCTGCCCAAGTCCGTGAAGAACGGCCTCGAGATCGTGCCGGTCTCCAGCATGCATCAGGTGCTCCAGCACGCGCTGGTGCGCCAGCCCGAGCCGATCGAGTGGGACGAGGCGGCGGAAGATGCCCGCATCGATGCCCGCGCCGGCCGCAAGGACGACGACAGCGCAGCCTCCGTCGCTCACTGAGCGCTGCACCACACGACACAAAGCCCCGGTGTCCGCACCGGGGCTTTCACTTGGCAAGGCGACAGGAAACCCGGCGGTTGCGACGACCTTTTGGGGGAGGGGCTTGCCCCCAACCCGTTGACGCCATAGGACACAGCGCGTCAGGCGGTCCTTGTATGGGTCCCGGTCTGGCAGGTTCGGGCGGTTAGCTCAGTTGGTAGAGCATCTCGTTTACACCGAGAGGGTCGGCGGTTCGAGCCCGTCACCGCCCACCAAGCCGGCGCATGCGATCAGCCTTCCGCCACCGGATGCTGCGCCATGGCTTCAAGCGCCTTGACGAGGCCCGAATGATCCCAGCCTGCCCCGCCCAGCGCCACGCAGGTGGAGAACAGTTGCTGCGTCGAGGCGGTGTTTGGCAAATTGACGCCGAGCGCCTTGGCTCCTTCCAGCGCAAGGTTGAGGTCCTTCTGGTGCAGTTCGATCCGGAAGCCAGGGTTGAAGGTGCGCTTGATCATGCGCTCGCCATGAACCTCGAGAATACGCGAGGAGGCCAGCCCGCCCATGAGCGCCTGACGCACCTTGGCAGGGTCAACGCCGGCCTTGGAGGCGAACACCAGCGCTTCTGCAACGGCCTCGATGGTCAGGGCCACGACGATCTGGTTGGCGACCTTGGTGGTCTGGCCGGCACCGTTCTCGCCGATCAGCGTGATGTTCTTGCCCATGGCTGCGAACAGGGGCCTGGCCCGCTCGAAAGCCGCTTCCGGCCCGCCGACCATGATCGTCAGCGACGCGGCCTTGGCACCGACCTCGCCACCCGAGACAGGCGCATCAAGATAGTCGGCGCCCAGCGCATTGATGCGGCTGGCAAAGCTGCGCGTCTCGATGGGCGAGATCGAGCTCATGTCGATGACGAGCTTGCCGCGCGAAAGACCTGAACTGACTCCGTTTTCACCAAACAGCACCGAGCCGACCTGCGGCGTGTCCGGCAGCATCGTGATGATGATGTCAGCGGCGGCCGCGACCTCGCGTGGCGAGCCAGCCAGCGTCAGGCCCTTGGCCAGCAACTCGGCTGAGGGCTGTGTGCGATTGACAGCGCTGACCACTGCGTAGCCTGCGTCCAGCAGATGCCCGGCCATGGGCGCGCCCATGATGCCGAGGCCGAGAAAGCCGATGCGTTCCATTGTCATGATCCTGGGATTGAAGGGGTTTGGCAGGCAAAGGGATCTTGCGGTCAGCCTGTCGCCGCGCGGGCTGCGTGAAACCAGCCAAGCCCCGCCTCGGTGCCTGCCTTGGGCTTGTATTCAGCCCCGATCCAGCCCGCATAGCCGATGCGGTCGAGATGGGCGAACAGGAACGGATAGTTGATCTCGCCAGTGCCGGGCTCGTGCCGGCCCGGATTGTCGGCCAACTGGATGTGCGGGATCATGGCCAGGTTGCGCTCCATGGTGCGCGCCAGATCACCCTCGGTGATCTGCATGTGGTAGATGTCATACTGCACGAACAGGTTGTCCGAGCCTGTCCTGGCGATGATGTCGAGCGCCTGCGCCGTGGTGTTGAGGAAGAAGCCCGGAATGTCGATCGGGTTGATCGCCTCGATCAGCAGCTTGATCCCGGCCTCTTTCAGCCGTCCTGCGGCATAGCGGAGATTGGCGATGAACGTCTCTTCGAGCGCGGCACGGTCCACGCCCGCAGGGGCGACACCGGCAAGGCAGTTCACCTGTTTGCAGCCCAGAGCGGTGGCATAGGTGATGGCCTTGTCGACCCCGGCCCTGAACTCGTCCTCGCGGCCCGGCAGGATGGCGATGCCGCGCTCGCCGCCAGCCCAGTCGCCCGCCGGCAGGTTGTGCAGCACCTGGGTCAGGCCATGGGCTTTCAGGCGCTGCACCAGTTCTTCGACGGCGAAATCATAGGGAAACAGGTATTCGACGCCGGTGAAGCCCGCCTTTGCTGCGGCCTCGAAGCGGTCGAGGAAGGGCTGCTCGGTGAACAGCATGGTCAGGTTGGCATTGAAGCGGGGCATGATGGCTCTCGATCAGGCAAGGGAAGGAACAGGCGGGATCAGTGCAGTGTGACAACCGGCGAATGGCTTGTGAACAGCGCCGATTGCACACCGCGTGGGCACGAGCCGGCTCAGGTGCCGGCGGTTGCCGGGGCCTTGTCGGAACTGCGGGTGGCCGCGTCCATGCTGACCCAGCCATTCTCGATGGTCAGCGAGGGGTCGAGACACAGCACGTCCTCGAACTCGTTGACGCTGTTGATCTCGGTGCCCATGGCGATGTTGGTGACGCGTTCGAGGATGAACTCGATCACGACCGGCACCTGATGTTCCTTCATCAAGGCCTCGGCATCGGCGAAGGCCTGCTTGAACTCGTTGGGGCTTTTCACGCGGATCGCCTTGCAGCCGAGGCCCTCCGCCACCGCCACATGGTCGACACCATAGCCCGGAATCGCATCATCGCCTTCGCCGACATTGATGTTCTCGAAGGCGAGGCTGACCTCGAAATCCATCTGGAAGCCGCGCTGCGACTGGCGGATCAGCCCCAGATAGGAGTTGTTCACGACCACATGCAGATAGGGCAGCTTGTGCTGCGCGCCGACGGCCAGCTCCTCGATCAGGAACTGGAAGTCATAGTCGCCCGACAGCGCCACGATAGGCTTGTCCGGCAGGGCGGCGCGCACGCCGAGCGCAGCGGGAAGGGTCCAGCCCAGCGGGCCGGCCTGGCCGCAGTTGATCCAGTTGCGCGGGTTGTAGACCTTGAGGAACTGCGCTCCGGCGATCTGCGACAGGCCGATGGTGGTGACATAGCAGGTGTCGCGCTCGAAGACCTCGTTCATCTCCTGATAGACGCGCTGCGGCTTCAGCGGCACCTGGTCGAAATGGGTCTTGCGCAGCATGTTCTGCTTGCGGTGCTCGCACTCGGCCACCCAGGCCGAGCGGTCCGGCAACTGGCCTTTGGCCTTCATCTCGGTGGCCACCTCGATGAACAGCGCCAGCGCCGCCTTGGCATCGGAGACAATGCCGAGATCCGGGCCGAACACGCGCCCGATCTGGGTTGGTTCGATGTCGATGTGCACGAACTTGCGGCCCTTGGTGTAGGTCTCCACCGAACCGGTGTGGCGGTTGGCCCAGCGGTTGCCGATGCCGAGCACGAAGTCGCTCTTCATGAAGCTGGCATTGCCATAGCGGTGCGAGGTCTGGAGCCCGACCATGCCCTGCATCAGCGCGTGGTCATCGGGGATCGCGCCCCAGCCCATCAGCGTCGGGATCACCGGAACGCCGACGATCTCGGCAAAGCGCACCAGTTCATCGCAGCCATCGGCGTTGATGATGCCGCCGCCCGCCACGATCATCGGATGGCTCGACGCATTGAGCATCGCCATGGCCTTCTCGATCTGCTTGCGGCTGGCTGCCGGCTTGTAGACCGAGAGTGGCTCGTAGGCGTCGATGTCGAATTCGATCTCGCCCTGCTGCACGTCGACCGGCAGGTCGATCAGCACCGGGCCTGGGCGGCCCGAGCGCATCAGGTGGAAAGCCTGCTGGAACGCCTGCGGCACCAGCGCCGGCTCGCGCACGGTCACTGACCATTTGGTCACCGGCTTGGAGATCGACTCGATGTCGACGGCCTGGAAATCTTCCTTGTAGAGCTTGGCGCGCGGTGCCTGACCGGTGATGCACAGGATCGGGATCGAGTCGGCCTGCGCTGAATAAAGCCCGGTGATCATGTCGGTTCCAGCCGGTCCGGACGTGCCGATGCACAGGCCGATATTGCCGGCCTTGGCGCGGGTGTAGCCTTCGGCCATGTGCGAGGCGGCTTCGACATGGCGCGCCAGGATGTGGCGGATCGAGCCACGCGCCCTCAGCGCCGAGTAGAATGGGTTGATGGCCGCTCCCGGCACGCCGAAGGCGCAGGTCACGCCCTCCCGTTCGAGAATCAGAACCGCCGCGTCGACTGCCCGCATCCGTGCCATGTGCGCTCTCCCAAGCTGAAGTCTTGTTGTGCCGGACGATATGCCACGGGCCGGCAAAGCTCGCAATTTTTCTGAAATAATATTTTATGATATGGAATAATAAGCCAAAGCGCTGATTTCGCACACGCAATCTTTTTTCAGCGACAAGACGGTATTCCATATGGCAAAAAATAATTCCGGTTGCCCGCGCCATTCCGGCCGTGTCCGAACCGTGCCGGGGAGCCCTCCATGCAGATCATGACCGAGAAGCGCACCCGCGGCCGCCCCCGCCTCGCGGCTGTTCCGGATGCTGGCGCGGTGCAGTCGCTCGACCGGGCGATCACGCTGCTCCGGCTGGTCAGCGATGGCAGCGGGCTGTCGCTGACGGAGATTTCCCGGCTGTCCACGCTGCCGCCGTCCACGGCTTACCGCATGCTCACCACGCTGCAGCACCATGGCATGCTGGAATTCGACGAGCCGACGCAGCTCTGGTTCGTGGGTGTGGAGACCTTCCGCATGGGCTCGGCCTTCCTGCGCCGGCGCAAGCTGGTCGACCGTGGCCGCTCGATCCTGCAAAATCTGATGGTTGCCACGGGCGAGACAGCCAATCTGGCGCTCGGCGAGGCTGATGGCGTGGTGTTCGTCAGCCAGGTCGAGACCCATGAAGCGATCCGCGCCTTTTTCCGGCCCGGCACCCGCAGCCCCTATCACTGTTCGGGCATCGGCAAGGCGCTCCTGGCCTCGCGGTCACCACAAGTGCGCCAGGCCATCCTTGGCGGGCTCACCTTCGAGGCCTTCACGCCCAAGACATTGACCACGCCCGGTGCGCTCGAAGCGGACCTTGCCGGCACAGCCACGCGGGGCTTTGCCATCGATGACGAGGAACGCAACGTCGGCATGCGCTGTGTGGCTGCCGCCATCTTCGACGAGTTTGGCGAGCCCGTGGCCGGCATCTCGATTTCGGGCCCGACGGTGCGGATGACCGATGCCCGGCTGGCGGCGCTCGGAGCCAGCGTGCGCGAGGCCGCCAGCCGGATCACGCTCGCGATCGGCGGCTCTGCCCCGCCCGCAGCGGGTTAAAGCAGGCCCAATTCGGCCAGATGCCGGCGCATCTCCTCCGGCATGGCGGCCAGATCACCGCTCGCAGCGGCAATGTCGCGCGGCTTGTCGGCATCGGTGAGGTAGCGCCAGCCCTGGAAGGGGCGGCACGGGCGCGGCTCGACCGGCACGACCACGGGCTCCAGCACAAGGTGGCAGCGGCCAATTCCGTCCGCATCGGTGAAGGGACGGATGTCCGCAATCGCCTGGCGGCAACTCACCTGGCCCTTGATCACCCAGTAGAGCGATCCCTGGCCGATGATCTCGTCCATGCGCTTGGGCACCATGCGTGTGGTGTGCATCTGCTCTTCGGGCCTGCCAAGCCGGCGCCACAGCGCCAGCGTGTCGGCGATCCAGTCTTCGAGGTCGCGAATCGACTCGGCCCCGACGCAGAGCTTGAGCATGTGCAACGGCATGCCAGCCTCATAGCCGAGGCGGCAGGGCAGCGCACCTGCCATGCGGCAGGAGCCTGTGGACCGTGCCGCGTTCTGGTCTAGGCTGGCCATCGCAGACTCAAAGCATTGGGAATTCAGCCATGGC
Source organism: Beijerinckiaceae bacterium (assembly GCA_025459195.1). Classification (GTDB taxonomy): domain Bacteria; phylum Pseudomonadota; class Alphaproteobacteria; order Rhizobiales; family Beijerinckiaceae; genus Allobosea. The sequence continues at coordinate 7,268 of JALORF010000030.1, read as the reverse complement.
CAAGCGCTTATCAGGACACGTCATTCTCGTCACCGGCGGCAGCAGCGGCATCGGTTTTGCGACCTGCCAGAAGCTGCTTGCGGAGGGCGCGAAGGTCATGGTCCATGGCCTGACGCTTGGCGAGGCCCGCGCGGCGGTGAAGCGCCTGGGGCGTGGCGCGAAGGCGGTCGGCGGCGATCTTGGCACCCCCCGGACCTGCGCCAGGATCGTCGCAGCCACTGTCAAGGCGTTCGGCCGCATCGACGGGTTGGTCAACAATGCCGGCATCTACCCGCGTCACCGCATCGAGGAGGCCGACGAGGCCGTCTTTGACCGGCTGTTCCACATCAACACGCGCGCCCCGCTGCTCTGTGCCAAGGCGGCCATCGCGGCCTTCCGCGAGCAGAAATCGCCCGGCAGCATTGTCACCATCGGTTCGATCAATGGCTGGATGGGCCTGTCGGAACTGGTGGTCTATTCGATGTCCAAGGGGGCGCTGATGACCATGACACGCAACCTCGCCAACACCCTCGCCGCAGAGCATATCCGCCTGACCTGCCTCAATGTCGGCTGGACCGCGACCGAGAACGAGAACCGCACCCAGCTTGCCGAGGGCAGACCGTTGGACTGGATGTCTAAACTGCCGAAATCCACGGCTCCGACCGGCAAGCTGCTCGATCCGTCGCAGATCGCGGCCCATGTCTGCTTCTGGCTTTCGCCGGAATCCGCACCCGTGACAGGGCAGGTCTATGAGGCCGAGCAGTTTCCACTGATTGGCAGGCTGGCCACGCAGGACATGTGAGCCTTCGGGCACGCGCCTCGCCTGAACCAACACACAGCCTGCCAGCGGTCAGGCGCGCGGAGCGGCCAGCGCCATGCACAGATTGGTGTTCAGCCCGTCATGCAGCTTCTGCGCCGCCACCCGGACCACGTTGCCGGGCTGGAAATCGATGCCGCAGGCCGCCGGATTGTCGCGGGTGCGCACCTGGATCTGGCGATGCACGCGGCCCTTGATGATGCGCGTCACCTCGATGGTCGCCAGAACGCTGCCGGAGCCTGTTGGTCCCGTGCGCCTGACCTCGCCCACCTTGCCGGCCACAACCACATCGGCGGATGCGATGATCTCGGCTTCCGTGCGCGGCAGGCATGAGCAGGCCAGCGCGGGCGAGGAGCCGACCGCAACCAGCGTGGCGAGGATGGCCATGCCAAATCGGGCACGTGTCAAGCCGCATCCCCGATGCTGATCAGGCGCGCACCTTGCGCCACCTGCATGCCAGGCTCGCCGGCGGCATCGATCACCACGCCGTCGCGCGGGGCGGTCAGGACGTGCTCCATCTTCATCGCCTCGACGATGGCAAGGCGCTGACCCTTCTCGACCCTGTCGCCGGGCTTGACGAACAGCGCGATGAGCTTGCCATGCATCGGTGCCTTGATCTGCGAGCCGGCAGTTCCATCACCGGCATCGGGATCCACAGCCAGCGGATCGACCAGCCTGACCCAGGTCTGGCGGCCATCACTGAGCACGATGACGCCCTCGTCGGCCATCACCAACGTCAGGTCGCGTTCGGCATTCGGTGCGACATCGCCAAGCTCGACCGCAGTGCCTGCCGCATCGTGGCGCACACGCAGCAGCAGCGGCTCGCCATCGGCGGTCACGGCAACAGGCACGGCAGGCTGGGGCGAAAGCGCAAACCCGTCATTGACCGCCCAGGGGTCATGCGCCGGCCCGGAGCGCGGCAGATTGCGGGCCTGCTCGTCCAGCAGCATCATGGCGCCGGCCGCAACCGCTGCCCTGTCGAGCGGCTGCGCGGCCGCGCCCAGCGCCTCGGCATGGCGCTCGATGAAGCCGGTGTCGAATGGCCCGTTTCGGAAGCCTTCGGCTTCGCACAGCTTCTTCAGGAAGCGCGCGTTGGTTTTCGGCCCGGCCACGAGGGTCTCGCCCAGGGCCGCCGCCAGCCGGTCCAGCGCTTCCAGCCGTGTGTCGCCGCGCGCGATGATCTTGGCGATCATCGGATCGTAGAACGGCGTTACCGCACCACCTTCCTCGACGCCGGCATCAACGCGGATGCCCTCCGCTTCGGGCAGCGACAGCGCCCAGAGCTTGCCGGTCGATGGCAGGAAGCCCTGCTCAGGGTCTTCGGCATAGAGCCGGGCCTCGACCGCATGGCCGGTGATCGTCAGATCTTCCTGTGCGAATGGCAGGGCTTCGCCTGCGGCCACGCGCAGTTGCAGTTCCACCAGATCAAGCCCTGTGATGGTTTCGGTCACCGGGTGCTCGACCTGGAGCCGCGTGTTCATTTCCATGAAATAGAACCGGTCTGCCCTGAGCCCGTCGCGCCCATCGGCGATGAACTCGACCGTGCCTGCGCCAACATAGCCCACGGCCTTCGCAGCCTCGACAGCCGCCCTGCCCATCGCGGCCCGGACCTCCGGGCTCATGCCGGGGGCAGGGGCCTCCTCGATGACCTTCTGGTGGCGGCGCTGCAGCGAGCAGTCACGCTCGAACAGATGCACGACGTTACCGTGGCTGTCGCCGAAAACCTGGATTTCCACATGGCGCGGCGCAAGCACGTATTTCTCGACCAGCACGCGCGGGTCGCCAAAGGCATTGCGGGCCTCGCGCTGGGCGCTTTCCAGCGCATCGGCAAAATCCGCCGCCGCATCGACCCGCTTCATGCCCTTGCCGCCGCCCCCCGCAACGGCCTTGATCAGAACGGGATAGCCGATCCGCGCTGCTTCGCTTTCGAGGAAATCGGGTTCCTGCCGCGCCCCGTGATAGCCGGGCACGACCGGCACTCGGGCCTGCTCGGCAAGGGCCTTGGCGGCGTCTTTCAGGCCCATGGCCCGAATGGCCGAAGCGGGCGGGCCAACGAAGATGATACCCGCCGCCTGGCAGGCCTCGGCGAAATCCGCGTTCTCCGACAAGAACCCGTAGCCCGGATGGATGCAGGCCGCGCCCGTGGCTTTCGCGACGTCAAGGATCGCGTCGCCGCGCAGGTAGCTCTCGCGTGCCGGTGCAGGGCCGATCCGGTGCGCCTCGTCGGCAAAGCGCACGAACGGGGCATCTGCATCCGCATCGGAATACACCGCGATGCAGCGCATCCCGAGCCGACGCGCGGTCCGGAACACGCGAAGTGCGATCTCTCCGCGATTGGCGACAAGGATGGAGGGCAGGCGGGCGGCAAGACTGGTCATGACCACTGTTATAGCGAGGCTGTTCGCTGCCGGCGAGGGGGCAGGTCGGGCTGGCCCATGTGCATGTTCACATGCACATCAACTTGCTTTCACTCTCGCATGTTCACATGCACATCAACTTGCTTTCACTCTCGCATGTTCACATGCACATCACCTTGCCTTCACTCGCGCATGTTCACATGCATACGACCTTGAACATCTTGAGCATGGTCGCAGGCGCGTCTGCCGTCCATGCCGGGCGGTCCGGTGCCTGCCCGCTTGACGCCTGCGCCGGCTCCGCCTTCAATCGGGTATGTGATCACAACCCCGGATCGCAAGCACAAGGCAGGGCGATGATTCCCAATCTCCAGATCGATGCGGCCCGGCTCTGGGATACGCTGATGCAGACGGCAACCATTGGCGGCACGGCCAGGGGCGGCATCCGGCGGCTGACGCTCAGCGATGAGGACCGCCGCATCCGGGACTGGTTCAAGGCCACCTGCGAAGGGCTGGGCTGCACGGTTCACGTCGATGAGGTCGGCAACATGTTTGCGGTCCGTCCCGGCCGTAACAATGCGCTGTTGCCCATTGCCATGGGCTCGCATCTCGATACGCAGCCGACCGGCGGCAAGTTCGATGGCGTGCTGGGCGTGCTCGGCGCCATCGAGGCGCTGCGGGCCATGGTCGCCGCAGGCTACGAGACCAACGCACCCATTGCCATTGCCAACTGGACCAACGAGGAAGGCTCACGCTTTGCCCCGGCCATGCTGGCCTCCGGCGTCTATGCCGGCGTGTTCACGCCGGACTATGCCTGGAGCCGTGAGGACCGGGACGGGGTGACATTTGCCGCCGCGCTCGATGCCATCGGCTATCGCGGCACGGAAAAGGCCGGCGAGCGCCGTTTCCAGGCGATGTTCGAGTTGCACATCGAACAGGGCCCGATCCTCGAGGATCAGAACACCATGATCGGCGTGGTCAAGGGCGTGCAGGGCATGCGCTGGTATGAGGTCACGGTGCGCGGGCAGGATGCCCACACCGGGGCCACGCCGATGTATCTGCGCAAGAACGCGCTGCTCGGCGCAGCCCGCATGATCGACCGGATCGATGCCATCGGCCACGCCTATGCGGGTGCGGTGGCCACGGTCGGGCTGATCGAGAACCGGCCCAACAGCCGCAATGTCATCCCCGGCGAGGTGTTCTTCACCGTCGACCTGCGCCACCCCGATGAGAACGAATTGCAGCGCATGGAACAGGACTTCCGTGCCGCCCTGCCCGAAGTGATGGACCCGCTCAAGCTCGAGTTCGAGGAGCGGATGATCTGGAATTCGCCAGCCGTGCGCTTCGACGCAACGCTGATCGAGTGCGTGCGTGCCGGCGTGGCCAAATCGGGCTACAGTTCCCGCGACATGGCCTCGGGAGCCGGCCACGATGCCGCTTATACCGCGCGCGTCATGCCAACGGTGATGATCTTCGTGCCCTGCGCCGGCGGCATCAGCCACAACGAAGCGGAATCGACATCGCGCGAGGAATGCGCTGCCGGTGCCCAGGTTCTGCTCAACGCGGTGCTGGAATACGACGCGCGCCTGGCCGGCTGAGCGCGCCAACCCTGAGGGCTTCACTCAGGCTTTGCAGGTCTGGTGCATGGCGCAACAGGTAGTGGCGCAGCCAGTAGGCATAGGCCTCGGGCCTCCGTGCCGTCTCCTGGATCAGGTCAGGCAGGCTGATGAGCCGGGTCTCGCAGACCTCGTCCGGATTGAGCGCCATCGGCCCTTCGGCACGGCCGGCATACACATAGACCAGTTCGTTCTCGATCAGGCCGTGGTCGAGGCTGGTGCGGTAGCGGGCGCGGAAGCCGAAGCCGAGGGCCGCTTTCATGCCAAGCTCCTCGCCGAGCCGGCGATGGGCCGCCGCCTTCGTCCGTTCCCCGGCGCGCGGATGGCCGCAGCAGGTGTTGGCCCACAGCCCGCCTGAATGATACTTGCCCAGGTCACGGCGCTGGAGCAGCACACGGCCGGCTTCGTCGAACAGGAAGATCGAGAAGGCCCGGTGCAGCAGGCCCTCCTGATGGACGGCGAGCTTGCCGCCGGTGCCGATCGCGCGGTTGGCCTCGCTGACGAGGATCAGGATGTCCTCGTCCGGCTCCGCCACCGCGCTGGTTGGCGGCGTGCCCGCATCCGGGCGTTCTCGCCGCAGTGCCGTCATGGCCATGGTTCGATCCCTGGAGCGGCTCCGCTCAATCTGGCTTGGCCGCATGCGGCCTGCCGGCCAGCAGCTTGCCGGCAACGGCCTTGCGACGATAGCCAGATTTGCCGCCGCTGGAAACGCCGTAGTTTCCCGCAAGGCGGCCAGGCAGCGCGCTGCGCCCGTCAGCCCAGCGCTGGAATGCCTGCCAGGCTCATCAGATGCGCGTAGATGGCTGGCAACGAGCCGGTCTTCTGCAAATCCAGCATGGTCGCGTCGGGCAGCTTCTTCAGCTTCTCCTCATCGACGACGAGCACGCCGTTGATCGAGACCGGACCCAGCTTCGGCGATTTCACGTCGATGGTCACGGACTTGAACAGGTCGAGGCTCTTGAGCTTGTCGACGAAGGCAACGGTGCGCATGCCGGACTCGCGGAACTCGCCTGCGAACTTCATGGCTGCTTCGAGAGGCGGCGTCGGGCTGCCATCGGCCTTGAACAGCGGCTCGCCGTCGGTGGTGTTGAAGCCTTCGAATTTCTCGTCAAAGCACAGCATCGGATCACGGCCCTCGACATCGCCGAGCACGAACGGATAGCGCCGCACGTAAGCCGGCATGTAGGAACTGGACCAGAGGCCTTCCGGCGTGACGAAGCTGTTGTGGCCGCTGCGCAGCCCCAGCATGAACACCGGGGAAATCACATCCCCCTCGGGCAGGAACACGATCGGCAGTTCGCGGGCCGCGATCGCGAACTCCTCGGCCAGGGCCGGCATCAGGTGCGTGCCGCGCGCGAACGACAAGGGCTCGGCCAGTGCCTTCAGCCTGAGATCCTTGTGCGTGACGCGGTTCACCGGCGTGATGGACCGGTAGAGCACCGGCAGGCGCATGGCAGCTTGTGTGTCGGTTTGTGTCATGGGCTTTTGCTTTGGCTGGTCATGTGGCGGGCAGCGGATGGCGGATGCCCGCTTCTGCACAGGACATCGTGCAGTCCCATGCCCCAGTGGCGCAGCGATTGCCAGCAAATCCCGCAGCCGGCCTGCCAGAATCGGCACTTGCAAGGTCGGAACATGGCTGGGCAGGGCTCGTTCCGGCGACCCGCCAGGCTTGCGTGTGGCTGTGGGCACTGTTCAGACCGCATGACGTGCCGGCCTTTGCACGCAACAGACCTCTGGTGCCGGGCGCTCGGTCCGTTATCATGCCTTCAGGACAGGAGCGCGGCATGACCGAGACGGCAGACCCATCGCCACCCTTGCCGGCCAGTGGAGCGGGTGCCGCGCGCGTGCTCGGGCCCACCGAGGGGGCCAGCTTCTGGCAGCCCGTGCCGGCCAACGGCTTCGTGCGCAACCTGTTCAGCAACCTCTCGATCGCCAGCCAGAACCGCTTTTCGGTCGGCACCCAGACTGTCGCGCCGCGCTCGTTCATCCGCGAACACACGCATGACCGCAACGAGGAGATCATCTTCGTGGTCGAGGGCAGGGGCGTCTGTCGTCTCGACGGTGAGGAATATCCCATCGAAAAGGGGTCGTGCGTGTTCCTCGGCCATGGCCGCAGGCACCACTTCCTCAACCCGCATGATGAGCCGATGACCTTCTTCTGGGTGTTCATGCCCGGCGGCCTCGATGATTTCTTCGCGCAGATTGGCCGGCCGCGCCGCGAGGGCGAGCCGACGCCCGAGCCGTTCCCGCGCCCGGACAACGTCGCCGAGATCGAGGCCCGCACGGTGTTCGGCTGGACCGACGCCGCGTTCAACAAGCGATGATGCCCATGCGCCAGATCACGGCCACCACACCCGATGGCGCCGAGATCGCCGTCACCATCGAAGGGCAGGGCCCGGCCCTGCTGCTGGTCACCGGCCTTGGCGGCACCGCCCGCTTCTGGGCTCCGGCCGCGGTGCGGCTGGCGGCGTCGCACACGGTCATCATGTTCGATCACCGCGC
>JALORF010000161.1 GCA_025459195.1 Beijerinckiaceae bacterium | reverse complement strand
AGGCCTGTCATCGGCTGTGGGGCGCGGGGTCGCTGTCAGCGGCGGTCTTGCCGGCGATGGTGCGAAGTTCGGTGAAACCTGGGTTGCGGCTGACTGCACGCCGGCCAAGGGCATGATCGTGGCTGTCGGTTTTTACGGGCCGGATATCGCCTTTGGCCATGGCAGTGCCGGTGGGTGGGATGTGTTCGGACCGCGCCGCACGATCACGCGCTCGGTCGATAACGTTCTGTTCGAGCTCGACGGCCAGCCTGCGCTGGATCTTTACGAGCGCTACCTGGGGCCGGAGGAGGCTGCGCTGCTGCCCGGCAGTGCGCTGCTGTTTCCGCTCTCGATCCGCGATCCGGCGGCTGCCAATCAGGATGTCGTCCGCACCGTGCTGGCTGTCGACCAGCAGGCCAGAACCATGACATTTGCCGGCGATGTGCCGCAAGGATGGTCGGCGCAATTGATGCGCGGCCAGTTTGACCGGCTGTCCGACGCGTCGATGCAGGCCGCCCGGCAAGCCTCCGCACACAGTGCCGGCGCTGCCCATGGTGACAGCCTGGCGATCCTCGTCAGTTGCATCGGTCGCCGGCTGCTGCTGGGGCAGCGCATTGCCGATGAGGTCGATGCAGCCGTGACAGGACTGGCCAGCGGCACGGGTCTCCTGGGCTTCTATTCCTATGGCGAGATTGCGCCGCACGCGGTGTCCGGCGTGCCACAGTTGCACAACCAGACCATGACCGTGACGACGATCCGCGAACGCGCTGCTTGAGGCTGGTGATGCACAGGCTGATCTCCAAGCAACTCGACCGGTCCAGAACGGACGATGGCGACATCGACATCGAGCAACTGATCGGATTTGTCAGCGCGGCCTATGAAGAGGTGGATCGCGACCAGGCCCGGAGCAACCGCTCGATCAGGCTGATGGCGGCAGAACTGGAAGAGCTCAACGCCACGCTCGAGCAGCAGGTGATCGAGCGCACCCAGGAAATCGAAGACCTGAAGCGCCGCTTCGAGGATGCCATCGAGAATCTCGATCAGGGCATCATGATGATCGACCGGCGCAACAAGGTGCCCGTGGTCAACCAGCGCTGCATCGAGCTGCTCGACATTCCAGGCGACATCCTCAGGAGCATGCCGTCCTTCGATGCCCTGATGCACTTCCAGCATGCCAGAGGCGAGTTCGCGCCCATGGACGAGACCTTCCGCAAGGAAGTGCTCGAGCGCGCCCACGAGCATACGCCGGGCGTGTTTGTCAGGCAGCGGCCGAATGGTGTGTTCCTGGAGGTGCGCACGCGCCGCCTCGGCAGTGGCGGCTCCATCCGCACCTATTCGGATGTGACCGAGCGCGAACAGCGCACGCGCGCCCTGGCCGCTGCAGAACAGGAATATCGCGGCCTGTTCGAGAATTCGGTTGTCGGCATTTACCGATCCAGCCTCGATGGCCGCCAGTTGCGGGCAAACCCCAGCCTTGTGCGCCTCAATGGCTACGAGACCGAGGCCGAGATGCTGGCTGCCGTGCAGGACATCGCACTGGAATGGTATGTCGATCCGGCCCGCCGCGACGAGTTCCGTGAAGCGCTTGAGCGCGATGGCAAGGTTACCGACTTCGTTTCGGAGATCTACCGGCACAAGACGCGCGAGAAGATCTGGATCTCGGAATCGGCCTGGATCGTGCGCGACAACCAGGGCAAGCCGATCTGCTATGAAGGCACGGTGATCGATGCCTCGGACCGCATCGAGGCAGACCGCAAGATCATGCACATGGCCCGGCATGATGCCCTGACGGAAATTCCGAACCGCACCTTCTTCCTTGAAAGCCTGCGCAAGCGACTTCGGCGCGGGCGACTGTCCTCGCCCGTGGCGGTACTCTGCATCGATCTTGACCGCTTCAAGGAGGTCAACGACACGCTCGGACACAGCGCTGGCGACACCTTGCTGCGCAGCGCCTCGCGCCGGCTCTGTTCCCTGATCGGTAATCAGGACATCGTGGCGCGGCTGGGGGGCGACGAGTTCGCCATCCTGCTGTCAGACCCCAGGACCGATGAGGATATCCGGGTCATCACCGACCTCATCCTTGATGCGCTAAGCCGACCCTTCAGCATCGGCGGCCAACGCGCCGTGATCGGCGCCAGCATTGGTGTGGCGGTCAGCGGTCGCCATGGCGATGATCCGACGGAACTTCTGAAAAATGCCGACATCGCGCTCTACAAGGCGAAGAACGAGGGACGGCAACGCTGCTGCTTCTTCGATCCGAACCTCACGAGCAAGCTCCAGCGCCGTCGGATGATCGAACTCAACCTCAGGTCGGCGCTCGCGGCGGGCGAGCTTGAACTGCACTATCAGCCGATCATCGACATCACCACCGGGGCCACGATCAGCCACGAAGCGCTGCTGCGCTGGCGGCACCCGCTGATGGGCCTGATCTCGCCAGCGGAATTCATCCCGATCGCCGAGGAAACGGGACTGATGATCCCGATCGGCGAATGGATCCTCAGGCAGGCCTGCGCCGATGCCACTGGCGCGCTCGGCAGTCCGAGCATCGCGGTCAACATTTCGCCCGTGCAACTGCGCTCGCCGAACCTGCTGTCAACGGTGATGAGCGCGCTGGCATCCAGCAACTTGCCGCCTGAAAGGCTTGAGCTCGAAATCACCGAATCCGTCCTGCTCAGTGACAACAAGATCACCTACGGCACTTTGCGTGACCTGAAAGCCATGGGCATCCGAATCGCACTGGACGATTTCGGAACGGGCTACTCGTCGCTCAGCTACCTGCAGCGCTTCCAGTTCGACAAGATCAAGATCGACCGGTCCTTTGTGGCACCGAGCCAGCCTGGCACGACCGGCCTTGCCGTGGTCAAGGCCGTGATCATGATGGCGTCGGAACTCGGCATGGATGTGGTGGCCGAGGGTGTCGAAACCGAAGAGCAGGTAGCCACGCTTGTCGAGGCCGGATGCCGCCTGATGCAGGGCTACCTTTTCGGTCGTCCGGTACCGGCACAGCGCTCAGGCCAGCGGAGCGACGAGCGGCCCGTGACGCATCTGGGCGCGCTGACTGGCCAGGGCGCAGCAATGGGCGATCCTGCCGTGCGCGAGCCGGCTTCGCGCATCCCCACTGCGCTCAAGCGCACGGCATAGGGGATGCTGCGATCAGCCGACAACGGCTTTTCGCCACAGGCATGCTCTCGAACATTGTCACCGATCGCGCAGGCCGTGTGACGGGGTCAACCGATTCCATTTCAACGCAGCCTGATCAAGTGCGCAAAGGCGGACATTGACCAGATGGCATCAGGCCAGACGTCCTGTCTCCTGGATCGAAGATCGGCCTTGTCCGCCAAGCGGCATCCGCCCGGCGGCGCGATGCCCTGCCCGATCAGCCGTTGACGACCACGCGCGTTCCGACACGGACGCGGCGCATGAGGTCTGCAATGTCCTCGTTGAACATGCGGAAGCAGCCGAAGGAGACGGCGCGACCGATCGAATCGGGACGGTTCGTGCCGTGGATCGCGTAGTCGCCGCCGGTGAGGGTCAGCGCTCCGATGCCCATCGGGTTGTTCGGGGCCCCGCCGGGGATCATGTCAGGCACATTCGGGTTGGCGCGGCGCACCACATCGGGCGGCGACCAGCCTGGCTGGAGATGAACAGCGGATACCTTCGATTCGCCCGTCCACTGATTCTGTGCCGAGCCGACGGCAACCGAATAGCGGGTCGCCTTGCCATTGCCTTCGACCAGATAGAGCGCCTGCCGCGACTGCTCGATGACAATCGTGCCGGCTTCTTCCTTGCCGGTGTAGGGAACCTGCTTGCCGCGCGTCTTGCCGATGCCCTTGAGCTGCATCCGCTGCTCGAGAAGATGGTCCGGGATTGTCGTTCCGTTGCCGGCAGCGACGATGTGGCCCGAGGTCGGCAACGAGGTGAAATCGGCAAGACGGCCGTTGGGACCGACAAGACCGCCCAGATCAGCGGAGCCCATGCAGGCAGAAACTGTGCCTGCGACGGAGGCGAGCAGGAGGGCGCGGCGGGAAAGACGCAACATGGCAACCTTCATTCAAACAAAGACAGGTGATCAGCTACGATTCAGAGCCTTGAGCTCCTCGATGTATTCCTTGGGGAACAGCATCGAGTTGGCAGGTGGCGTCAAACCGACGAATTTCGCAATGTCACCGACGAAGGCATTGCAATTGTAGAAAATCGCATGCCACGTCGGCGAACTGGCCTGCAATTCCCGGATCTTGACCATCATCTCGTTGTAACGCGCCTCATCCATGGTGACCTTGAAGCGGGCGGTGAAATAGATTTCCTCGGTATCGCCATCGCTCGCCCCGGTTTCGGACGGCACCGGCAGGACATGCCCGATCATCCATGGAACCGGGCTCTCGGTGGCCGGATGCAGACCGACGATTTCGCTCGTGGCGATGGAGCCATTGCGGCCGAGCTTGCCGACAGAGGTGAAGCTGTGGCCATAGCTGTTGGCCGAGCGGGCGCGAAACTCGATGTAGTGGGTGTGCCCATTGCCCCTGGCGCGTGCCTCGCGGCGCGTGCTGGCCTGGCTCGGGGTGACCGAGGCTGACTGGGCGGCGAAGGCCGCCGGCACAACGCTGCCGGCCAGAGCGGGATCGGTCGCTGGCGAAGCCAGATTGACGTCCCCTTCAGGTGCACAGGCCACGAGCACAAGGGCGAAGGCGGCCACGAACAGGCCACGCACAGACATCGCCAGACTGGAGTGCCGGAGTTTGATCATGGAGATTTCCGCTTTCCTGAACACGCATGACCCCCTTTCCGGATTGGTCACTACCCAGAATCGATCGTAAGGCACGCCTTGGCCCGATGGAACAGACCGGCGAAGCCAGCCTGATCACGTTTCATCCAGCGGGCGCTGCCCGGCCGGATGTGGAACCGGCAAAGTGGCCGATGGCCCGAACGCGCGCTTTTGTGGCCCTTGCGACGGGATCCTGGCCGAAGCGCCCGAACCCGCCAGCCAGACCCGCTTTTCAAACGAACCCGCATTTTCCGGGATGCGACCCAAGCCCTGACAAGTGGCTCAGGGCAAGCCTATGTCAGATCAGCACGCGCCCCGCACACGAGAGAGCGTCAAAAAGAAAGACCCAACAGCGCAGCAACCTGCACCGTTGGGCCTGACGTCTCAGATCGGAACGCGCGAAGCGCGTCCGAAATCAGCCGCGGACGGCGATCGGAGCAGCAACGGCAGCAGGTGCCTTGCCCTTGCCCTTGCCAGGAGCCTTGCCGGCGCAGGCGCCGAGAGCAGCAGCGGTGAGGAGAGCGGCGAGAACGACAGTGAACTTCTTCATAGGGGGCCCCTTTTTGAACGAGATTTCATCAATTAATCCCGTAGGTGGTTTTAGACGGTCGCACCACTTTCGGGTAGTGCAAACTTGCAACACCCCGTTGAAAATCCGTTTTCTCAACGCGTTGACGGAGCTTGACCAAGAGACACCACGCTGATTTTCCGCGTCTCAAGCCCTGCCGATGCAGGCTAGCAGGGCCGGTTGCCGCAGCCAGGCCGGTGAAGACCGCCCATTGATCAGCCTCCAGCCCCGTTTGAACGGATCCTGCGCTTGCCTTTCCGGGGACCGGGGGTGAGCGCCCGATGCGAATCACCTGCCCTGCGCCTGCCCGGAAACGCAACAAGGCCGGCTTGCGCCGGCCTTGTCTTGTCGGTGAGTGAACGGAGGAGCCTGGATCAGTAATCCATGCCACCCATGCCGCCCATGCCGCCACCGCCCATGGGGGCCGGCGCGTCCTTCTTGGGCGCTTCGGCAATCATGGCTTCGGTGGTGATCAGCAGGCCGGCAATCGAGGCCGCGTCCTGGATGGCGGTGCGCACGACCTTGGTCGGGTCGATGATGCCGGCCTTCATCATGTCGACGAACTCACCGGTCTGGGCATTGTAGCCAGCCGAGTAGTCCTTCGATTCGGCAAGCTTGCCGACGATGACGGCCGAGTCGTCACCGGCGTTCTCGATGATCTGGCGAGCCGGCGTGGTGAGCGCCTTCTTCACGATCTCGATGCCGATCTTCTGGTCTTCATTGGCAGCCTTGAGCTTGCCGATCGAACCGGCAGCACGCAGCAGGGCCACACCGCCGCCCGGAAGCACGCCTTCTTCAACCGCGGCGCGGGTGGCGTTCAGCGCATCGTCCACGCGGTCCTTCTTTTCCTTGACCTCGACTTCGGTCGAGCCGCCGACGCGGATCACCGCGACGCCGCCTGCGAGCTTGGCCAGACGCTCCTGGAGCTTCTCGCGGTCGTAGTCAGAGGTGGTTTCCTCGATCTGCGCCTTGATCTGCGACACGCGGCCTTCGATGTCCTTCTTCTTGCCGGCACCATCG
>JALORF010000029.1 GCA_025459195.1 Beijerinckiaceae bacterium | reverse complement strand
TCGATCTGGGCGGGTGTGAAGCCCGGCACCGTTGGGCCGAGTTCATGGTCCATCAGCCCGCGCACGAGGCGGTGGCAGTCGGGCACGCGGATCACATCGGCAATGGTCTCCAGCCCTGCGAGTTGCCCGAGATAGGCCATCGTAGAGTGTGTGCCGTTGAGCAGGCGCAGCTTGAGCTTCTCGTGCGGGCCGACATCGGCCACGAGTTCGACGCCAGCGTCCTCGAAGCGCGGGCGGCCCGCGCCGAACGTGTCCTCGATCACCCACTGGCTGAAGGGCTCGGTCATCACCGGCCAGGCATCGGCGAGGCCGAGCGCCGCAGCGACGCTGGCGCGATCCGCATCGGTGGTGGCCGGCACGATGCGGTCGACCATGGTCGAGGGGCAGGCCAGTTCAGCCTCAAGCCAACGGCCCATTTCCGGATCGCGCAGGCTGGCGAGGTCGCCCAGAACCCGGCTCACCGTGCGGCCATTGGCCGGCAGGTTGTCGCAACAGAGCACGGTGAATGGCGCTGTGCCGGCGGCGCGCCTGAGCCGCAGCGCCTCGACGATCAGGCCCGGCGCGCTGACGGGCGCATTTGGATGGGCGAGATCATGGCGGATATCGGCATGGTCAGGGTCGAGAAGGCCCGTGCTTGCCGAACGGCAATAGCCTTTCTCGGTGATGGTCAGCGTCACGATGCGCACGCGCGGGTCGACCATGGACCGCAGCAGGGCATCACGGGCCTCGCGCGCGACGATGACCTCGCTGATCGCGCCGATGATGCGCAGCTTCGTCTCGTCGCCATCGCGCACGGCGAGCGTGTAGAGACCATCCTGCGCGGCCAGCGCGTCCCGTGTGTCGGCAGAACGCAGCGAGGCCGCAATGATGCCCCACCCGGTTTCGCCGGCCGCCAGCCGGTCGTCGACGACGACGGCCTGATGGGCCCGGTGGAAAGCGCCGACGCCCAGATGCACGATGCCGGGTGTGACCGCGCCGCGGTCATACGCGGGGCGGACAATGCCGCCCGGGAGCGTGCCAAGCGTGGTGTTGGACAGGCGCGGCAGGTTCACTTGAACACACCCGGCAGCCAGAGCGAGATCGCCGGCACGTACGTGACCAGCATCAGCACCGCCACGGACGCGCCATAGAACGGCCAGATCGTGCGCATCGACTCGCCGATGGAAATCTTGCCCACAGCGCATGCCACGAACTGGACCGAGCCGACGGGCGGTGTGTTGAGCCCGATGCCGGCGTTGAGGATCAGGATCACGCCGAAATGGATCGGATCGATGCCGAACGACATCACCACCGGCAGGAAGATCGGCGTGCAGATGATGATCATCGGGGCCATGTCCATGAAGGTGCCGAGCACCAGCAGGATGACGTTGATCATCAGGAGCACGGTGATCGGATCATCCGACACGGCCTTCATCGCGGCCACGGCCTGCTGCGGCACCTGAAGGAACGCCATCAGCCAGCCGAATGAGCCGGCCGCGCCGATCACCAGCAGCACCATGGCGGTGGTGCGCACTGCGCCGTGCGTCGCCTCGATGAAATCGTTCCAGCCCAGTTGGCGATAGACCAGCGCCGCCACCAGCATGGCGTAGAGCACCGCAATGCAGGAGCTTTCCGTGGCTGTGAACCAGCCCGAGCGAACACCGCCAAAGATGATGAAGATCAGCAGGATGCCCGGCGTGGCAATGATCAGCGCCCGGCCAATGGCGGCAAAGCCGGGGAAAATGCCGGCCGGATAGCCGCGCTGCACCGCCACAAAGTAGGCTGCCAGCATCAGGGCCGCCGCCAGCAACACACCCGGAATGATGCCTGCCGTGAACAGGTCGGCGATGGAGAGATTGCCGCCGGCTGACAGCGAATAGATGATCATGTTGTGCGACGGCGGGATCAGCAGTGCAATGATCGCGGCATTGGCCGTGACATTGACAGCATAATCAGCGTCATAGCCGCGCGCCTTCATTTGCGGAATCATGATGCCGCCAACAGCCGATGCATCCGCCACGGCCGAGCCCGAGATGCCGCCGAACAGGGTGCAGGTGACAACGTTGACCTGACCCAGCCCGCCACGCAGATGGCCCACCATCGAGGCCGCGAAGTTGACAAGGCGCTCGGCGATGCCGCCCCTGATCATCAGATCGCCGGCAAAGATGAAGAACGGGATCGCCATCATGGCAAAAGCGTTCATGCCGCTGTTGAGCTGCTGGAACACCACGACCGGTGGCAAGCCCATGTAGAGCACCGTCGCCAGTGAGGCGAGGCCGAGGCAGAAGGCGACCGGCGTTCCGATCAGCAGCAGCACCGTGAAGGTGCCGAACAGGACCCAGAGTTCCATGGCCGTCACTCCACCGATGAGGTCGTGTGCGCCGGGATGCCGGCGGGTCTGGTGTCATCGCCGCGCGCGATCAGGTTCACCAGATTTTCGAAGGAAAACAGCGCGATCAGGAAGCCACCACCGACAAGCGGCAGATAATCCATGCCTTGCGGGATGTTGATGCCGGCCATCTTGGAACCCCAGGTCGCCGCCGTGAGTTGCCAGCCATAGATCATCATGTAGACCGCAAAGATGCAGACCAGAACATGCGTGGTCAGGCGCATCAGCTTGCGCAGCGGTGCGGGCGCGTAGTGCAGCCCGATCTCGAAGCCGAGATGGTCACCCTCGCGCACACCCACCGCGCCGCCAAGCAGGATGAACCAGCTCATCAACAGCAACGCGCCCGGCTCGGTCCAGGTCGGCGAGTCGTTCAGCACCTTGCGGCCGAAGACCTGCCACGCCACCGCCAGCGTCATCAGAACGAGGCCGACGGCTGCGGTCCAGAGCGCGGCGCGCGAAATGGGCGCGAGCAAGCGCGCGAGCGTCTTGGAAAGAGCGATCATCGGGCATCCTCGCGGTGAGGCCAAAAGCGGGGGAGAAGGCGGGCATCATGGGAGGTGCCATGGCAGGGACGATTCCCGCCACGGCACCGCACAATGGTCTGGCGTCACTGCACAGCCTGGATACGGGCCAGCAGGTCCTTCAGCTTGGCATCGGTGACAAAGCGGTCATAGACCGGCTTCATCGCGGCAATGAACGGGGCCTTGTCGACCTTGGTGATCATCGCGCCCTTGGCCTTGACGGCGGCTTCTGCCGACTTTTCGCGGGCTTCCCAGAGTTCGCGCATCTTGAGGGTCGATTCCTTGGCGGCGGCGCGGAAGATGGCCTGATCAGCCGGGCTCAGCCGGTCCCAGGAGCGCTTCGACATCACCAGCACTTCGGGCGTCATCGAGTGCTCGGTTTCCGAATAGTGCTTGGCGACTTCGAAGTGCCGGGTTGATTCGTAAGATGGCCAGTTGTTCTCGGCACCGTCGATGACGCCGGTCTGGAGGGCGGAATAGACCTCACCGAACGGCATCGGGGTGGCATTGGCACCGAGCGCATTGACCAGCGCGATGAACATGTCCGACTGCTGGACGCGGATCTTCAGGCCCTTGAGGTCCTCGACCTTGGTCACCGGGCGCTTGGAATTGTAGAACGAGCGTGCGCCGGAATCGTAATAGGCGAGGCCGACCATGCCGTGCGGGGTGAAGGCGGCGAGGATTTCGTCGCCGATCGGGCCATCCATGACCTTGCGCATGTGGGCCACCGAGCGGAACACGAAAGGCAGGCCCGGCACGTTGGTTTCCGGGATCAGGTTGTTGAGCGGGGCCATGTTGACCCGGTTCATGTCGATGACGCCAAAACGGGTCTGCTCGACCGTGTCCTTCTCCTGCCCCAGCGTGGAGGCCGGGAAGATCTGGATCTTGTAGCGGCCATTGGTGCGCTGCTCGATGAGCTGGCTCATGAACTTCACGGCTTCGACCGTGGGGTAGCCATCGGGGTGCGTGTCTGCCGAGCGCAGCGTCACGGTCTGGGCGTTTGCGGTTCCAAGGGCCAGCGCCAGCGTTGCGCCAGCGATGAAGCCCTTGATGGTGGTCCGTCGTGTCGTCATGGGTCGTCCTCCGTTTTCAAGCGCGGTTTGGCGCCGTTTTTTGGGTCGTTTGCAGGCAGTCCGGAACCGGTCTCAGAGCCGGTAAGCCTCCTTTGCGAGGCGGTAGGCCAGGTCATGCGCAAGCGCATGGGCCTCATCCTCGTCGAGCCTGTGTTCGACCACAAGCCGGGCGAGGAAAGAGCAGTCGCAGCGCCGGGCCATGTCGTGGCGCGCTGGAATCGAGAGATAGGCGCGGGTGTCGTCGTTGAAGCCGACGGTGTTGGCAAAGCCGGCGGTCTCGGTGGTCAACTCGCGGAATCGGCGCATGCCCTCGGGGGCATCGAAGAACCACCAGGCCGGACCCAGCCGCAGCGCCGGATAATGGCCTGCCAAGGGTGCCAGTTCGCGGCTGTAAGTGGTCTCATCGAGGGTGAACAGGATCAGCGTCAACCCCGGCTCATGCCCGACAGCATCGAGCAGCGGGCGGAGGGCGCGGACATAGTCGGTGGCGGTCGGGATGTCGGCCCCCTTGTCGCGTCCGAAGCGGCGGAAGACATGAGCATCATGGTTGCGCAGGGAGCCGGGATGAAGTTGCATCACCAGCCCGTCATCGAGGCTCATCCGGGCCATTTCCGTGAGCATCTGGGCGCGGAACAGCTCGGCATCCTCGCCGTCGGCCTGGCCGGTCACAACCCTTGAGAACAGCGCCTCAATGGCGTGTCGGGGCAGATCGGCGGTGCGGGCACTGGGATGGCCGTGGTCGGTGGCTGTGGCCCCGCGTGCCTTGAAATACGCCCGGCGCTGGCGATGGGCCGCCAGATAGCCGGTCCATGTCATCGTGTCTTCGCCTGTCAGGGTGCCCAGCCGGGCGAGATTGCCGTGGAAACCCTCGAATTCGGGGTCGATCACGGCATCGGGCCGGTAGGTCGGCAGCACCCGCCCGCTCCAGCCGGAGGCCGCGATGGCCGTGTGGTGGGCAAGGTCATCGAGGGCCGCATCGGTGGTGGCGATGGCCTCGATGCCAAAGCGGCGATACAGCGCGCGCGGCCGGAATTCCGGCTCGGCGAGCTTGCCGGCCATGATGTCATAGAGCCGGTCGGCATTGGACTCGCTCAGGCGTTCGTCGATGCCGAAAGCATCTTCGAGCGCCTGCTCGAACCAGAGCCGGGTCGGTGTGCCCCGGAACAGGGGCCAGTGGCGCGCGAACAGACGCCAGATCGCGCGATTGTCGCTCTCGACTGGCCCGCCATCGCTGCGCGGCACGCCCAAAGCCTCCAACGGCACGCCTTGCGAATACAGCATGCGGAAGACGTAATGGTCGGGCTTCACGAACAACGTCGCGGGATCGGAGAAGGGCTCGTCCTCGGCGAACCAGCGCGGCTCGGTGTGCCCATGCGGGCTGATGATCGGCAGGGACTTGATGCCAGCATAGAGATCCCGCGCCACGCTGCGGGCGCTCGCCTCTGCCGGAAACAATCTGTCGGGGTGAAGCCCCATGCCTGCCAGTCCTCGTTCGAGCCCGATGCCGCGCATGATTGCGGCGAAACAATCCGTTTCCGCGCCTGACTTCCCGACAAGATCGGCGCGAATTCAGCTTGTCGATAAACTAATATATTAGTATGTCAATCCGCAGAGAGTATGGCGTGGACAGCGCTCCCGGCACGCAGCTTCAAAGTTTGCCAGACAGACAGGGACGGGATGGACAACCGGACGGACATGCAGCCCCTGGGCGACGATGCGGCTCCCGACCGGGCGCGGCCACCACGCATGACGGCGGCCAGCCACATCCTCGGCGTGCTCCGGCAGGACATCCTGTCGGTCAGGCTCAAGCCGGGCGAGGCCTTGTCCGAGAAATGGCTCACGGCCCGCTTCGGGGTCAGCCGCACGCCCGTCCGCGAAGCGCTGATGCGGCTTGCCGAGGAAGGGCTGGTCGAGATCTATCCGCAATCAGGCACGTATGTCGGGCGCATTCCGGCGGCCTCGCTGCCGGAAGCAGTGGTGATCCGTCAGGCGCTCGAAGGCATGGCCGTGGCGCTGTTCGCCGAGCGGGCAGGAGCGCAGGACCTTGATGCACTGGAGCACCTGATCGCCCGTCAGGATGCGCTGGCCCGGATTGATGACCGCGACGGCTTTCATGCCGCGGACGAAGCCTTTCACGAGCGGATCGCACAGGGAGCCGGCTGTCCGGGGCTGTGGCGCCTGGCCCAGCAGGCCAAGAACCAGATCGACCGCTGCCGCCGGATGACATTGCCGGTGCCGGGGCGCATGCTGCACGTCATCGACGAGCACCGCACGATTCTGCTCGCACTTCGGAAAAGACAGAAGCAAGCGGCGTCTGAAGCGATGCAGGTGCATTTGTCTGCGGTCTTGCCTGATGCTGAAACCTTGAAGACCCAGTTTCCTGACTATTTTTCGTGAAAGGACATCCCTTGAAACAGAGCTGGCGCTGGTTCGGCCCCAAGGACCCGGTTTCGCTCGATGATGTCCGTCAGGCGGGGGCGACGGAGATCGTCAGCGCGTTGCATGACGTGCCGATCGGCGAAGCATGGACGGTCGAGGGTGTTGCCCGGCACAAGGCGCTGATCGAGACAACGCCGACAGGCCGCTCGCCGCTGGCCTGGACCGTGGTCGAGTCGATCCCCGTGCCCGATGACGTGAAACGTCTTGGCAAGGGGGCAACGGCCTCGATCGCTGCATGGATCGCCAGTCTCGAAGCGGTCGCTGCCAATGGCATCCACGTTGTCTGCTACAATTTCATGCCGGTGGTGGACTGGGCTCGCACCGATCTCGACTGGCCGCTGCCGAACGGGGCCACCGCGCTCCGCTTCGACAATGACCGGTTCGCGGCTTTCGAGATGTTCATCCTGAAGCGCGATGGCGCGGAGCGGGATTTCGATGCCGCCACACAGGCACGGGCGAAGCGGGCCTTCGAAGCCATGTCGCAGGCCGATATTGATGAGTTGATCCGCGTGATCGCCAGCGCGCTGCCGGGCTCGACCACTGATCCGTTGACGATCCCGGCTTTTCGCGAGCGGCTTTCGCAGTATCGCGGCATCGACCATGCGCGGTTGCGGCAGCATCTGGTCGAGTTCCTGCAAGCGGTCACGCCCCATGCGGATCGCCTCGGGGTGCGCCTGACGCTGCATCCGGACGATCCGCCGCGTCCTTTGTTCGGCCTGCCGCGCGTGGCCTCGACCGCAGCCGACTACCGGGCCCTGTTCCAGGCCGTGCCATCGCCGGCCAATGGCATCTGCTTTTGCACGGGCAGTCTCGGCGTTCGCGCCGACAATGACCTGCCGGCCATGGCGCAGGAGTTCGGTCCGCGCATCGCCTTCGCACACCTGCGCGCCACACGGCGCGAGGCAGACGGCGCGAGTTTCCACGAGTCGGATCATCTCGATGGCGATGTCGACATGGTGCGCGTGGTGCAAGCGCTGGTGCAGGAGACCCGGCGCCGTCCCGGAAGCGAGCGCATCGTTTTCAGGCCCGATCATGGCCACCGCATGCTCGATGACCTGACCAAGTCCGTGACGCCGGGCTACACCGCCATCGGCAGGCTCAAGGGCCTTGCCGAACTGCGCGGTGTGATCCGGACCATCGAGACACTGGAGGGGCATCTGATCTGAGCCAGCCCCCCCTGCAGGGGTCAGACCGAAGCCGCGCCTGCGACAAGGCTCGCCATCTTGGCCCAGACAATGTCCGGATCGACCACGCCGAAGCCGGCAAAGGTCGAGAAGCCGCAATCGGTTCCGGCGATGACGCGGTCCGCGCCAACGATGGCCGTATAGCGTTCGAGCCTCTGGCGAACCAGTTCCGGGTGTTCGACGAAGTTGGTCGTCGAATCGAGGCAGCCGGGGATCAGCACATAGTCATCCGGAGCCTTGATCTCGTTCCACACCGACCACTCGTGGGCATGGCGCGGGTTGGCCCCCTCGAACAGCAATCCGCGTGGCTTCGCCTTCAGCACCACGGGCAGAACCTTGCCCAGCGCGATGTCGCGGGTGTGCGGTCCTTCATAGTTGCCCCAGCAGATATGCAGCCGCACCCGGTCGCCGGGCACATTGCGCAGGCCGTGGTTGAGTGCCTCGACATGCACCTCGGCCCTGCGCAGGAACTCGTCCTCGCTCAGGTCGCGATAGAGCATGTGGCGACCCAGCGCGAGGTCGGGCGCATCGATCTGGAGGATCAGGCCCGAGGCGACAATGGCCTCATATTCGGCGCTCATGGCATCGGCGATGTCGAACAGGTAGCTGTCGAGATCGGCGTGGTAGTCGGAAGGCTGGAACAGGGCGATCACGCCCGGGCTGGCGGAGTTCATGAAACCTTCGCCGTAGCCTGAAGCGGACAATCCGGCTTTCATGGCGGCAATGTCAGCGTGCAGGGGCGCAAGGTTCTTGACCTTGATCGGCCCCACGCAGCGCGGGCGGCGGTATTGCGGTGTGCCGCCGGCCTTGGCCAGTTTTTCGAGAAAGCCGGGATAATCCTGCAGGTCACCAGGCGGGCGGCGCGGGCTGTCACCCTCGAATCCGGTCAGGCGATCCTTGATGTAGGTCGCATAGGAGATCTTCGAGGTTTCGCCATCGGAGGGCAGATCGATGCCGACGGCTTTCTGCCGGGCAATGATGGCGGCGGTGGCGTCGCGCATGATCGCCTCGTAGGCCTGCTCATCGAAGGGCATGCCCTTCTCGCGGCCGAACAGCAGGTCGGCGACGATCTGGTTGCGGGGCAGGGAGCCGACATGGGTGGTCTTGACAGGCATGTCAGACAGCTTTCGTGTTGATGTAATGCGGCGCGCCGACGTTGTCGCCGCCATTTGCCGCGGAGTTCTTCCTGTCTTCCGGGAGCGCCTTGATGAACGCGTTCGTGCGGGGACGCTGGTCCGCATGGCGGATCAGGTGGCTTTCAAGGGGCATGGCAGGTCCTCCCGATTGTTCTTGCTGTTGGTGTTGCCTTCACGGCACTGGCTGCATGCGTATGCAAATGCGACCACGGATGAGGGTGCGCCTGTGCCATGTCAGCCGGTTCCGAGTGCGATCTGACGCCAGATGGCCGTGTCGTCCACCAGCCAGAACTCGCGGATGATCTTGCCGGCAGAAACCTCGGAATGGGTGATGCCGAGCACGAAGATCTGCGTGCCGCTGGCCTCGCCCCAGGGGCCGGAGCCGGTATGCGTGCCGGCCAGACGCCAGCGTGTGGCGACCCGCACCGGCCGGCCAGGTTCTTCCAGCGCAATCGAATGATCGATGACGAGGGCAAGGTCGGGCATTGCCTGCCGGAAGCGCGCGATGAAGGTTGCAAGGTCTGCCCAGCCTGCGCCGAAAGCGCCATTGGGCAGCATGAGGTTGACGGCGCGGTCATGGCTCCGTGCCAGTTGGCCTTCTGCCAGCGCCCCGCCAAAGGCGGCCATCATGGCCTCGCGCACCATGACGGCGGCGGGATGGGGGTGGTTCACGGCATGGTCCTCGGCGATGCCGGCTTTCACCTGGTCCCACAGGTCATGCTGCCATGGTGTCTTGCCAGCTTCTGCATCGGCCTTCGCCCATGCGCGGCCAAGGGCTTCCGGCGTGGAGCTGATGGCCAGCGCCATGGCGCCCTGGTCGCGCACCAGCCATTCTTCGGTGATGACATCGCCGACGACGAGGCAATCGGCGATGGTGCGGATGCGCATCGGGCGGCCCGTGGCCTTGCCAAAGACGCCATCGCCGCGATGGGTCATGGGCGAAATGATGCGATGCGAGGAGAGAAAACCGCGCTTCTGGCCATCATTGGACCAGATCACGTCCTCGCCCAGCAACTCGCGGTCAGGGAGCATGGCCAGCGTGGCCTCGGTGCCGCTGATCACGGCCTCGACGCCTGTGACGATGCCGGATGGGGTGAGCATCCAGCAATCGGGGCTGTAGTAGCGCCGGATCAGATCGATCTGTCGGCCTTCCCAGATCTGTTCGGTGATGCCGATGATGTAGTCGTGCAGCGTGGCATACTCAGGCGAGAAGCGGTTTCTCATGGCGCAGAACCCTCGGGTCGCCAGACGAGTTGGCCGTTGATGCTGACGCAGCCTGCCGGGACGCGGGCCGAGCCGCGCACGATCAATTCGCCCGGCACGATCACATCGCGCGGCACGGGCGCCTCACCCTCGATCTGCTCGATCATGACCTCGACTGCGCGGTCGACCATGGTCGAGACCGGCTGGGAAAAGCTGGTGAGCGAAAAACTGGCCCAGCGCGCCGGCCCGACATCGTCGAAGCCCACCAGAGACACGTCCTGTGGCACTTTCAGCCCGAACTCGAAGCGGGCCACCTCGGAAATCGCCAATGCCATGTGGTCGTTGCCGCAGAAAATGGCGTCGGGCCGGTCGGGGCGCGAGAGCAACGTGCGGGCTGCGGCTGCCGCGCCGTCGAAGGTATAGTGCCCGACGGCCCGAAGCGGCTCGGGCAGGCCATGGGCGGCCATGGCGGCGCGAAAGCCCCGCTCGCGATCCTGGCTGGTGGAAGATACCTCGACGCCGGCCACGAAGCCGAAGCGCCGATGTCCACCGGCAATCAGGAACTCGCCGATCAGCCTGCCGCCGCGCTCGTTCTCGCCTGTCACCGACGAGACCTGCGAGGCCCGTGCCGTGCGGTTGAACAGCAGCACCGGAATGCCGGCAGCGCGGCAATCGGCAGCGAGGGCTGATGACAACGTTGTCGAGGCGAGGATCAGTCCATCGACACGGTAGGCGAGGATTTCCTCCATGACCGGATCGGCATGGGCCGCCGCATCGGCCGTGAACAACAGGATGTGATAGCCCAGCGCCTGGAAGCGGCGGGACATCAATTCCAGCACGTCGGGATAGAAGTGATTCTGAAGATAGGCGGCAACCAACCCGATGACGCGCGAGCGGCGGGTGATCAGCGAGCGGGCAATGGCGTTGGGCCGATAGCCCAGCGTGCGCGCCGCCTCGATGATCCTGAGTTTGGTCTCGGCGGCAATGCTGGCACCGGGCGTGAAGGCGCGGCTCACCGCCGACTGCGACACGCCGGCGATGCGCGCCACATCGGTGGCGGTGGCCGGACGATTGCTGCTGCCACGGGTCTGGCTCATTCGGCAGTCCACCCGCCATCGATCAACATGGCGCTGCCGGTCATCAGGCTCGACGCCTCCGAAGCCAGGAACACCACTGCGCCGGTGACATCGGCGACCTGGCCGAGCCGGCCGAGCTTGATCTTGCCCAGAACACGCGACCGGAAATCCTCGTCGGCCAGAAAGGGGGCGGTCATCGGTGTCTCGATGAAGGTCGGGCAGACCGTGTTCGAGCGGATGCCGTGTCTGGCCAGATCGAGCGCCATGGCCTTGCTCAGCCCTTCGATGGCGAATTTCGAGGCGCAGTAGATCGTGCGGTTCTCGCCGCCAACATGGCCCATCTGCGAGGAGACATGGATGATCGAGCCGCCACGACCAGCCGCGATCATGCCCTTCGCCACCTCCTGTGCCGCGAAGAAGGCAGCCCTGAGATTGAGGCCCATCACCGTGTCAAAATCGTCCTCGCTGACCTCTGTGAAGGGTTTGGGCCGGTTCATGCCAGCGTTGTTGACGAAAATGTCGAAGGCTGGCCGTGCGGCCAGCGTGGTGGCCACCTCATGGGTCCGGGTCACGTCGAGCGGCATTGCTTCGGCCAACTGCCCCCGCGCCCGGATGGCGGCTGCGGCTTCCTCGATCTCGCTGGAGGTCCGGGCGCAGAGAGTCACCTCCGCACCGGCATCAGCCAGGGCCGCCGCCATGGCGAGGCCCAGTCCACGGCCTGCGCCAGTGACCAGGGCGCGCTTGCCATCAAGACGGAAGGACGGGGAGGCGGGCAGCATCATGCCTGCTCACTCCGCCGCCGTGGCATAGGGCACGTTCTTGCGGCCATAGCGCCTGACCCGGATGTTGGCCTGTTCGGCATGGCCGGCAAAGCCTTCCAGCATGCACAGACGCGAGCAGTATTCGCCGATCATGCTCGAAGCCTCGTCGGTCAGGACGCGTTGGTAGGTCACGGTCTTCATGAACTTGCCGACCCACAGGCCACCGGTGTAGCGGGCGGCGCCGCGCGTCGGCAAGGTATGGTTGGTGCCGATCACCTTGTCGCCGTAGCTGACATTGGTGCGCGGGCCCAGGAACAGTGCGCCGTAATTCGTCATCCGCGCCAGGAACAGGTCGGGGTCGCGGGTCATGACCTGCACATGCTCGGAGGCGATGCGGTCCGCTTCCGTCACCATCTCGTCGATGCTGTCGCAGACGATGACCTCGCCATAGTCCCGCCAGGCCAGCGCCGCGACCGACGCTGTCGGCAGGATGGCGAGCAGGCGCTCGATCTCTGCCATCGTGTCGCGCGCCAGTTTCTCGGAGTTGGTGAGCAGGATCGCGGGCGAATTGGGGCCGTGTTCGGCTTGTCCGAGCAGGTCCGTGGCGCACAACTCGCCATCGACACTGTCATCGGCGATGACAAGCGTCTCGGTCGGGCCAGCAAACAGGTCGATGCCGACCTTGCCGTAGAGCTGGCGCTTGGCTTCCGCCACATAGGCGTTGCCGGGGCCGACAAGCATGTCGACGCCGGTGATGCTCTCCGTGCCCAGCGCCATGGCGCCGACGGCCTGCACACCTCCCAGACAATAGATCACGTCCGCGCCGGCCAGATGCTGGGCGGCGACGATGGCGGGGGCGAGCTTGCCCTTATAGGGCGGGGCGCAGGTGATGATGCGCGGCACGCCCGCCACCTTGGCGGTGATCACCGACATGTGGGCGGAGGCCAGCAGCGGATATTTGCCGCCGGGCACGTAGCAACCGACCGAATTGACCGGCAGGTTCTTGTGACCCAGCACGATGCCGGGCAACGTCTCGACCTCGATGTCGTGCATCGAGGCTTTCTGGTGTTCGGCGAAGTTGCGCACCTGCGCCTGAGCGAAGCGGATGTCCTCGATGTTGCGGGCCGAAAGCTGGCTCATGCAATCGCGGATTTCGGCATCAGTCAGGCGATAGTCGCTGCGGTCCCAGCCATCGAAGCGGATCGACAACTCGCGCACAGCCACATCGCCTCGAGCCTTGATGTCGGCCAGCAACGCCTCAACGGTGGCGCGCACCTTGAGATCGGCGTCATCCTTGTCTGATTGCGCCATCGATGTCTTGAGCCAGCGGGCCATGGTGTCAGTCCTTCAACGTTTGGCAGCCAGTGCGCGCATTTCGGCGAACAGGTCGCGCCCGAATTGCCCGAACACGTGCGGGATGTCGATATAGACCCAGTTCTCGGCCAGCCAGTCGCCTTCGCGCCGCCACCAGTCCATGACGCGCATGGTGATCGCCCGGCCCGTGGCGGGATGGCCGAGCCAGGGCCCGGTATGGGTCATTTCGAGGCTTGGCCAGCCGCGCGAGGCAATGAAATCGCCATCCCCGATGCGCACCTTGTTCGGCGCGCCGCGCCGGTCCGGAAAGGCGGTGAGGAACGGGCGCTGGTGGAAATCCTGAAAGCCCTTGAGCCGGCGGTTCGAGCCGATCCCGGCTGGGCCATACCACAGCATGGTCGGCGACCAGAAGCGCTCCTGCGCCATCGATTCCAGCGTCTTGCCGTCATATTCGGCAAGGCCATTGCCCATGGCCATCATCAAGGCGAGGGTTTTCGCGCCTTCCACCGGATCGACGGTATCGAGCCTGACACCATCGTGCCGGCGTGGGCCGGGGGAGAACAGGGGAATGCCCGGCGAGGGCGGCAGCGGATCGACGCCGGCCTGCTGCATCAGGCCGATCAGATCCCACAAGGTCACCACTTCAAGGATCAGGCCTTGCGCATCGACACGGTGGAACTCGCCATAGCGCAGGCTGGCAAGGTGCCCCGTGGCCGGAATGCCGAACAGCGGCTTGTCGAACGTGCCGACATAGTGGCCGGCGGTGGCGACCCAGATCTCGCCGTCCTGCTGGCCCATGGTGACGATGTCATCGCGTCGCTCGAGGTCGGGCATGGCAGTGAGCAGCGGGCGCAGCGCGCCGTCCAGCCAGCCGTCGCGGCCGACCCCGTCATTGACCGGGTGCTGGCCATGCCAGATCAGGCCGCTGGCGAAAACCGAGGTCGCGCGGTTGAGGTCTTGCGGCAAGGCGTTGAGGCCATCGTGAACATGGCGTTTGATGGCAGCATTCAATGTCATGTCAGTTCAACCCTTGACGGCCCCTTGCGTCAGGCCGGAGACGAGCTGCTTCTGGAAAAACAGCACCAGAACAACCAGAGGCGCGGTGATCGAGACGGCCCCGGCCACGCCCTGCATCAGCTTGAAAGCGTCATCATCGGCATTCATGTAGGCCGACAGCGCCGAGGTCATGGTCATCTTGTCGGCGTTCATCATCTGTGACGAGATCAGGAAATCGTTGTAGGCGAGCAGGAACGAGAACAGCCCGGTGGTGATGATGCCCGGCCACATCACCGGCAGGATCACCTTGACGAAGGCCTGGATGCGCGAGCAGCCATCGACCTGTGCGGCTTCATCCAGCTCCTTCGGGATGTTCATGAAGAAGGAGCGCAGCATCCAGATCGTGAAAGGCTGGTTGATGGCGACGAGGATGACGATCAGCGTTTCGTAGCGGTTCCACAGGCCCAGTTCGAAGAAGGCGAACTTGTAGGATGGCAGCAAGGTGACATGGGGCAGGGCGCGGAAGATCAGCGCCACCAGCAGGAGCCAGAAGCCCAGCGCCCCGCCATAACGCGCCAGCGCATAGGCCGCCAGACAGCCGATGGTGAGCGAGATCACCAGCACGCCGACCGTGATGATCGTCGAGTTGAGGAATTTCAGCCAGAAGCGATCCCCGACCCAAAGCTGCCAGTAATGCTCGGTGGTGAAGGGCGCGATCAGCTTGGGCGGCACCGAGAACGCATCCACCGGCAGGCGGAACGAGATCAGCGTCATCCAGAAAAAGGGGAAGGCTGCGGCCAGCACCCACAAGGCAAGCCCGATGCCGGTGAGCAGCATCAGCCACAGAGGCATCCTGTCGGCAAGGTTCGGCGTGTCGGATGGCTGGCTCATGCGAAGGCCCTGCGCTGGTCCTTGTAGGTCTTGATGATCAGCGGCACGAGAAGGACGACAATGCCGAGCACCATCAGCAGCGCTGCCGCCGAGGCCTTGTGGAAGTTCTGCTCGTCCGAGAGGATCTTGTAGGTCAGGTGCTGGAGGGAATCCGCGCCCTGTCCGCCCGAGAATACGAGGATCGGCTCGAACACGCGATAAGCATCCATGAGGTGGATCAGCGTCACGAACACGAACAGAGGCATCAGGTGCGGGATGATGACGTGGCGGATGGTCTGCCAGCGGTTGGCGCCGTCAATGATCGCCGCCTCGCGCGTTTCCGACGGCACGGTCTGGAGGCCGGCATAGAGCACGATGAAGACGAAGGGTGTGGCTTTCCATATCCCGACAAGGATGATCAGCAGCCGCGTGGTGAAGGCGTTCTGCATGAAATAGATCTTGCCGAAGCCCAGTTGCTCCAGCCAGACGGTGATGATGGCATTGTCGAGGAACAGCCACTTGATCGAGAGCGAGCCGACCACCGGCGTCACGATGAAGGGCAGCAGCGAGGCGAAGATCAGCACGCCCTTGAGTTCGCGCACCACCGAATTGACGCCCATGGCGATGAGGAAGCCGAGTGCCAGGATGATCGGCGTGGTCACCGCCGTGTAGAGCAGGGTGAACTCGAGCGCGCCCCAGAACTTGACGTTGGTGACATCACGGAACAGCGCCGTGAAGCGCTGCCAGGCGGAGGTCGGCTGGCCGGTGGCGCTGACAGAACGATCCCGCTCCCAAGCCTCGGCCAGGTTCGATGCGCCCAGAACCGTCTCGAAATTGCGTGAGCCATACCACTCGCGCACGATCACGGGGTTGCCGGCTGCATCAAGCTCCGCCACCGGCCGGCGCTCGACGCGGGTGCCGACCGGGGTGCGGACCGTGGTCTCGACAAAGCTGGTCTTGGTGTAGCTGTTCCACAGGCTCAGATAGACCACGCCAGCCAGCGGTAGCGCGATGAGCATCAGCATCGCCACCACCGATGGCAGGACAAAGCCGAGGAAAGTGCGAAACGGCATGGCAGCGCCTGTCGGGATGGGGCCGGCACGACGCCTGCCCCGAGGCCGGCCCAACGGGATCAGACCCGTTGCGCCGATGAAGGGTTGAACCGGCTGGGCCCTTGCCCGGCGCTGCCGGGCAAGGGCCGCCCTCTCATTTGATGAAGCCGCGTTCCTTCGCGGTCTGCACGTATTCCTTCTCGGCATCGGCCAGCGCCTGGGCAGCGGGCTTGGTGCCAGCCAGGACATCTGCTGCGGCCTTCCCGAGCGCTGCATGGGCGAGGCTGAAATAGGGCTGGTCGGGCCACATCGCGGCATTGGCATTGATGGTTTCGGCCACGCCCTTCGAATGGCGGTTGGGCTGGAAGCCTGAACGCAGCCAGTTGGTCAGCGTCATGCCGGTTTTCATCGTGTCTTCGGAGACGCCCT
The DNA here is from genome assembly GCA_025459195.1 of Beijerinckiaceae bacterium. Lineage (GTDB taxonomy): Bacteria > Pseudomonadota > Alphaproteobacteria > Rhizobiales > Beijerinckiaceae > Allobosea. The sequence continues at coordinate 5,237 of JALORF010000029.1, read as the reverse complement.
CCATCATGACGAGGAAGGCGGCTTCGCGGTCGCCATCCATCTGCTTGGGCATCACGAACGCATCCCACCAGATGGCATTGGACGGTTTGCCGCCGGCAGTGACGGCAGGAGCGGCGGCGAACTCGATCTGATTGACCACCTTCGAGACCTTGTCGTCATCCATGGCGGCCGCGCGCGAGGCCCACAGGATGCCCATCGCGGCCTGGCCCTGCTGGAAGGCCGTGGTCACGTCGGCGGTCGCCAGCGCCTGCGCGTTCGGCGACATGAACGCCTTGAGCCTGGTCATCGTGTCGAGCGCGGCGACGGCCTTGGCATTGTTGAAGGCCGGCATGGCACTGCCGGGCGCGAAGAACTCGCCGCCGGCACCCAGGTAGAGGTTGGTAAATTCGGTCGCGACGTCCCAGCCGGTCTTGTAGGCGGCGGTGAACGGCGTCTCGAAGCCGGCGGCCTTGAGCTTCGGCAGCGCGGCCAACAGTTCCGGATAGGTCTTCGGGGGCTGCACGCCGGCCTTCTCCAGCGCGTCCTTGCGGTAGAACAGGTGCTGGGCATTGGCCATGAAGGCGATGCCGTAAACCTCGTTGCCGACGGTCACCAGCATGCGGTCTTCCAGCTTGTACTGCGCCTTGTATTTGTTGACGAGGTCCGTCATCGGCTGAAGCTGGCCCTTGGCGAGCAGGTTGACCAGCACGCCGTTGGACACATGGGCGATCTCGAAGGGCGATGTGCCCGCAGCGAAGGCCTGCTCGGTTTCGACGCGCGCCTTGTCTGTGACCTTGACATTGACCGTCAGCCCGCTGGTGGCGCAGGCTTGCATGGCCTTGGCGATGTGATCGATGACCGGGAAGGCGTTGCCGATGACGTCGACCGTGCCGGTGCGGGTGATGGAGCATTTGGCCATGGCCGGCGAGGCCATCAAGGCTCCCAGCGCGATGCTTCCGAAAAGTCCGAGTGTGCGGCGGCTGAACATGACTTTCTCCCTTGTCCCCTGAGGTCTGACAGGCATGCTAGTGACTTTGCATACGAATGCAAGCGCACCCGCACGCCTCGCGTGCCGATCTCCTGCACCGACTGTCGGGAAGATGGGCGCGGGCTTTGCTGGGTGCCTCGTACTGGCCCTCGCGAGGTCTGGCATCAGCACTGCCAGCCAGTGACGCCCTCTCGTACAGGCCCGGCACTTACGGCCCGGTCTCCGCGTTCCGGGCATGACGTGGCGCGCAAAAACAATTAGCCGGTTCAATGAATCTGCCGTTACACTCGATCACCTGAATCGCCGTGATGTGCGGCACGTGGTCCGGAAGGCTGGTCGAAATGGCTGGGCAATCGTTGCTCGTATCGTTGCTGGGAGGCATCGCGCTGCTGCTGTGGTCGACACGGCTGGTGCGGACCGGCATCGAGCGAGCATTCGGGGAACGCTTGCGGCGGCTGATTGCGCGGGCGACCAGCAACCGGGCGGCGGCCTGCGCCAGCGGCGTCGTTGTGGCGACGGCCCTGCAAAGCTCGTCGGCAGCGGCAATGCTGGTCGCCAGTTTTGCCGAGCGCAAGCTGATCCTGCTTGCGCCAGCCCTGGCTGTGATGCTCGGGGCCGATATTGGCTCGACCATGGTTGTGCAGGCACTGGCATTCGATCTGAAGGCCTTCGTTCCGGCGATGCTGATCGTCGGTGTCGGGCTTTTCACCTGGTCCAAGCCGGCGATGTGGCGCAATCTTGGCCGTGCTCTGGTGGGCGTGGCGCTGATGATCCTGTCATTGGGGATGATCATCAGCGCCTCGCTGCCGCTGCAGAGCGACTGGTTGCTGACGCTCGTCCTGCAGCGGCTCGAAGGTCAGCCCATCCTGGCGCTTGTCGTGGCGGCGCTGGTGACCTGGGCGATCCATTCCAGCGTGGCGATGATCCTGCTGGTGATGGCGCTGACGGCGGCAGGCAGCATCGGCCCTTTGCTCGCGCTGACGCTGGTGCTTGGAGCCAATGTCGGTTCTGGCCTGATTGCCTTCGGCATGAACATGGCGGCGGGCCTGGCCACCCGCCGGATCGTGCTCGGCAACCTGCTGTTCAGGCTGGCTGGCGCGCTGGTTGCGATGGCCTGCCTGCCACTCTTGATGCCGTTGCTCGCGCATCTGGGCGAGGGCGGGCGGCTGGTGGCCAATGCCCATACCCTGTTCAACCTGGCGCTGGCGCTGGTGTTTCTGCCGCTGACCGGCATCGCAGCGCGGGCGCTTGAAAGCCTGCTGTCCGAGCCAAGGCCTCTACCCGGTGCGATCCGGATCGAACATCTCGACGAAGGATCGCTCAAGACGCCCGCCGTGGCGCTCTCGGGCGCGGCGCGCGAGGTGCTGCGCACCGCAGAAATCGTCGAGGTCATGTTGCGCGAGGTGATCCTCGCATTCGAGCCGCAAGGGCAGGAGCGGGTGGCGGCGATCAAGACACTCGATGATCAGGTCGATCAGGCGCAGGAGCAGGTCAAGCTCTACCTGACGCGCCTGACCCGGGGTGCGCTGAGCGAGGCCGACAGCCGCCGGGCCTTCGACCTCATCCTGTTCTCGACCAACCTCGAGCATGTCGGCGACATCATCGACAAGAACCTTCTGGAACTTGCCGCCAAGCGCAAGCGCCTCGGCGCGACCTTCTCGGACGAAGGCTGGCGAGAATTGCAGGACATGCACGCGCGTGCGGTCGAGCACTCGCGCCTGGCCGTGACCGTGTTCGTGACGCGCGATCTCGACATGGCACGGCAACTGGTGCGGGCCAAGGACGATGTGCGGGCCGTGGAGCGGGCCGCGACCGAAAGCCATCTCAGGCGGCTGCGCGAAGGCGCGGTCGCGTCGATGGAGACCTCGTCACTGCACCTCGACATCCTGCGCGATCTCAAGCGCATCATTGCCCACCTCACGGACGTGGCCTATCCGATCCTGGAAGCGTCGGGAGAGCTCAAGGGCTCGCGGCTGGCACCGACCCTGACGGAGCCGGCACGCGCGGCGTCCTAGGGTTTTGTTCACCGCGATGCGCTGTAGTCCGGGCTCACTCTGGTTCCCGGACAGGCCCCGACCATGACAGCAGCCCACCCCTTGTCCGTGATCGGCGCGATCAGCGGCACCTCGATGGATGGCATCGACGTGGCCTGGATCGAGACGGACGGGCTGGCCCATGTCAGGCCGCTCGGCGGCGCGACCATGCCTTACCCGGCGGCTTTGCGCGCCACACTCAAGGCGCTGCTCGATGATGACCCGTCCCGGGCCGAGCGGGAGCCGCTGGCCGAACTCGACGCAGCCGTGACCGATGCCTTCAGTGCCGCCCTCGCTGCCTTCATGAAGGACAGGGGACTGGACCGCTCATCGGTCGATCTGATCGGCCTGCATGGCCAGACCGTGTTCCACCGCCCGGAACGGCGCTTCACGCGGCAACTCGGCCTTGGCCAGCGCATGGCGCGGGCGCTGGGTGTGCCGGTTGTCGATGGCTTCAGGCTTGCCGATGTGGCGGCTGGCGGGCAGGGCGCGCCGCTGGTGCCGCTGTATCACGCGGCGATCGCCGCTGACGTGCCCAAGCCACTGATGGTGCTGAACCTCGGCGGTGTCGCCAATGTGACCTATCTCGATACTGACCAGATCATCGCCTTCGACACCGGGCCGGCCTCGGCGCTGATCGACGATCTGGTGGCGCGGCGGTTTGGCGTCGCCTTCGATGATGGTGGACGGCTGGCAGAGCAGGGCCGGGTCGAACAGGCGGTCGTGGCCGCTCTGATGGACAATCCGTTCTTTGCTGCGCCAGTGCCAAAGTCACTTGATCGCAATGACTTCCACAGGCGGGCCGAGATTGTGAATCAGCTTGGCGACCTTGATGCGGTGGCCACGCTGGCAGCCTTCACCATCGAGGCCGTCGCCGCATCGCTGGCCCATGTGCCACGCCCACCGCTGCGCTGGCTGGTGGCGGGGGGCGGGCGGCACAATGGCGCGTTCATGCGCGGGCTGGCGGCGCGGCTGGGCGTGCCGGTCGATCCGGTCGATGTTCTGGGCCTTGATGGCGATCTGATGGAGGCGGAGTGCTTCGGCTATCTGGCCGTGCGCTCGATGCGCGGTTTGCCACTGTCGCTGCCGACGACGACGGGCGTGCCTGTGCCACTGGGCGGCGGCAGGTTATGGCAGCCTGCCTGAGCCCGGTCAGGCCGTTGCACCGTCAGCGACGGCCAGCAGATAACGGCCATAGCTGCTTTTCTGCAGGGCAAGACCGAGATCGCGAAGCTGGCTGCGGTCGATGAAGCCTTGCACGAACGCGATTTCCTCCGGGCAGCAGACCTTGAGGCTCTGGCGCTGCTCCAGCGCGCGCACGAAATTGGTGGCATCGGCCAGCGAGTCGGGCGTGCCGGTGTCGAGCCAGGCATAGCCACGCCCGAGTTTCTCGACGTGGAGCTGGCCCATGTCGAGATAGCGGCGGTTGATGTCGGTGATCTCGAGCTCGCCGCGCGGCGAAGGCTTCAGTGTGCGGGCGATGTCGATCACTTGCGCATCGTAGAAATAAAGCCCGGTCACGGCCCAGTTCGAGCGCGGCCTTGCGGGCTTTTCCTCGATGCTGACGGCCCGCATCGCGGCATCGAACTCGACCACGCCATAGCGCTCCGGATCGGCGACGTGGTAGCCGAACACGGTGGCGCCTGACGGCCGCGCACGGGCTGTGGCAAGAACATGGGTCAGGCCGCCGCCATAAAAGATGTTGTCGCCCAGCACCATCGCGGAGGGGCCATCACCGATGAAATCAGCACCGATGATGAAGGCCTGTGCGAGACCTTCCGGGCGTGGCTGCACCGCATAGCTGAGCGACAGGCCCCACTGGGCCCCATCGCCGAGCAGGCGCTGGAACTGCGGCATGTCCTCCGGGGTCGAGATCAGCAGGATTTCGCGGATGCCGGCCAGCATCAGCACCGACAACGGATAATAGACCATCGGCTTGTCGTAGACCGGCAGCAACTGCTTGGAGGTGACCATGGTCATGGGGTGCAGGCGCGTGCCGCTGCCGCCGGCCAGGATGATGCCCTTCATGATGCCTGCTCCGTTGTCATCAGCCGATCCATGCACCGGGACAGCCCGATGCGCCAGTCCGGCAGGATGATGCCATGCGTGGCTGCGAGCCGCGCGCCATCGAGCACGGACCATGCCGGGCGCTTTGCGGGGGTCGGATAATCGGCCGTGGTGATCGGGCGGACCTGCACCGCGCCTGCACCGCGCCGTTGCCGTTCGGCGAACACCGC
>JALORF010000028.1 GCA_025459195.1 Beijerinckiaceae bacterium | reverse complement strand
GCGAGCCCTTGCCTTCCGCCATGCCGGAGACGGCGCGCGCCATTGCGCCTGGCGCTGTGCCGGTCGAGATCGGGCTTCGGGCCTTGCAGGGCCTCAAGGAGTTCCAGATCCGGCTCGATCCGGCCGAGCTTGGCCGGGTCGAGGTCAAGCTCGAAATCGGCGAGGACAATCTGGTCACGGCGAAGGTCGTCGTCGACCGTGTCGAGACACTGCATCTCTTGCAGCGCGATGCCCGCACGCTGGAGCGCGCCTTCGAACAGGCGGGCCTCAAGTCCAGTGATGGCGGCATCGACTTCAGCCTGCGTGACCAGGGCCAGGGTGCCCGTCAGGAGCGCGGCGAGCAGGATCGCGGCCGCTCTGGCGAGGCCGGCGGCACGGTTCGTGCCGACGCGCCCGAACTTGCACCCCTTCCCATCCGCCGCGTGCTGCATGTCGGCGCGCTCGACCTGTCGATCTGAGGAGCCTGCCCCATGACCACGATCGCAGCGGCCCAGTCCGCCTCCAAAGCGGCCAGCACGGCCAAGTCGGACAACTCGATTGCGGGCGATTTCGACCAGTTCCTGCGCCTGCTGACCACGCAACTGAAGAACCAGGACCCGACCGCGCCGCTGGACACCAACCAGTTCACGCAGCAACTGGTGCAGTTCGCGCAGGTCGAGCAGCAGCTCAAGCAGAACGAGACGCTGACCGCGCTGCTGAGCCTCAGCAAGTCCGCCTCGACCACCAACGCGATGAGCTTCGTCGGCAACCGCGTCACCATGGATGGCGCCACCAGCCAGCTCAAGGATGCCAGGGCGGAATGGAAGCTGGATGCGCCGCGCGGCGGCAGCGCCACGATCACCATCAAGAACAGCGCCGGCAGCGTGGTCGCGACCCGCAACATGACGCTCGGGGCCGGCGCGCAGAGCTTTGTCTGGGATGGCCGCACCTCGACCGGCACGACGGCACCGGAAGGCGCCTATTCGATCGTGGTCGACGCGACCGATGCGCAGCGCAATGCCATCGCCGTCAAGACGGAGGTGACCGGTATCGTGAGCGGTGCAGACTTCACCGGTGAGGTGCCGGTCCTGATCATCGGCACGACGCGGATACCGGTCGACAAGGTGAAATCCGTCAGCATCCTGTGATGTCCGGGATGGTCCAGCAAGCAGACACCAGACCCGGTTTCCAGACGCCTTGTGACGTCGAGGATGCCCTTAGCCAAATTTTAAGCCCCGATGCCTTACATTCCTACGGACATTGGTCTGTAGAGTTGTGTGAGCGTAAAATGACCGAGGGTCTTAGACCACGAGTGAAGTATGTCATCGGCCCCGACGGGAGCCCCTTGACGATCGCGGACCTGCCGCCTCCGGGCACGCACCGCTGGGTGATCCGCCGCAAGGCGGAGGTTGTGGCCGCCGTGCGCGGCGGGCTTCTCAGCCTCGAGGATGCGTGCTCGCGCTACACGCTGACCACCGAAGAATTCCTGAGCTGGCAGTTGTCCATCGACCAGCATGGACTGGCCGGCCTGCGCACCACGCGCATCCAGCATTATCGCCAGTAAGCGCACGCTTCAGCCAGACTGCACCGACAAGGAGCTGCATCCGGACAGGGAAACCTGCCCGATGCAGCTTATTTTTTTGCGTCGGGGCCTCTCGTTAACTCCTTGCTAACCACGCACCGGGAAAAACTTGCCTAGTCGCAGGGGTCATGTGTTCGCATGGCCCTGGGCAAGGGCGGATTTCATCGGCGGGGCAAGGGCGTGAACGGCGTAGTCCAGCAATTCAGCAAGTTCGGTGCAGGCAGGCTTGCCGCCATGCTGATGGTGACGGCTGCGCTGCTCGGCTTCTTTGGCTATGTGATCTTCCGCTTCTCGCAGCCCAACATGGGCGTGCTCTACACCGACCTGTCGCTCCAGGATGCCTCGCAGGTGGTCAAGGAGCTTGAGACACGCAACATCAAGTATCAGACGCGCGGCGATGGCCAGACCATCCTGATCCCGCGGGATGACATTCCGCGCGTGCGCATGGAAATGGCCAGCAAGGGCCTGCCCTCCGGTGGCGGCGTCGGCTACGAGATCTTCGACAAGGGCGATGCCTTCTCGTCGACCAGCTTCGTGCAGAACATCAACCATCTGCGCGCGCTTGAGGGCGAACTCACCCGCACCATCCGGGCGCTGGGCCGTGTTCAGAACGCCCGCGTGCATCTGGTGATGCCCGAGCGCAAGCTGTTCGAGCGTGACCGCGAGCCGCCGCGTGCCTCGATCGTGCTCAAGCTGCGCGGCGATCTCGATGCCGGCCAGATCCGGGCCATCCGCCATCTGGTGGCCTCCGCCGTGGAGGGCCTGAAGCCTGAACGCGTGTCGATCGTCGACGAGGGCGGGCGGCTGCTGGCCGATGGGGCCCAGGGCGAAGGCGGAGCGGCTGGCGTCGGCGCGGATGAGCGCCAGATGGGCATGGAGCGCCGGCTCAAGTCGCAGGTCGAGGAAATCGTGGCCAGTGTGGTCGGCAGCGGCCGGGCGCGGGTGCAGGTCAATGCCCAGCTTGAAATGAACCGGGTCGAAAGCCGCTCGGAGACCTTCGATCCCGAGAGCCGCGTGGCCCGCTCGACGCAGAGCCGCACGGAAACCGCCATGACCAGCGAGCCGCGCGAACAGGGCGTCAGCGTCGGCAATGAATTGCCCGGAGCGCAGGGGCAGGGCGGGCAGGGTGCCACGCCGCGCGACAGCAGCAACAAGAACGAGGAAATCACCAATTTCGAGATTTCGCGCACCACACGCACCGAGGTGCTGGAAGGCGGCCGCCTGCGCCGGCTGTCGGTGGCTGTGCTGGTCGATGGTGTCTATGCCCGCACGGCGGCTGGCGAAACGACCTACCAGCCGCGCCCGCAGGAGGAACTCGACCGGATCGGGGCCCTCGTGCGCACGGCCATCGGCTTCGACCGCGAGCGCGGCGACCAGGTCGAGGTCGTCAACCTGCGCTTTGCCGATGCGCCGCAGACGGTCGAGCTCAAGGAGCAGGGGCTGATGCAGCAACTGCTGACCTTCACCAAGGACGACGTGCTGCGCGCCATCGAACTGGGCGTGATCCTGCTGCTGACGCTGATCGTGCTGCTGACGGTGGTGCGGCCGCTGCTCCGGCAGGTGCTTGCGCCCGATGCGCCGGCCAAGGGCAGCAGTGACCCGGCCCAGGTGAGCGGCGGCGGCGGCGGCATGCAGGCCCTGCCCGCCGGTGGCGATCCGCAGCAGATGCTGACAGGCCCGCCCGGTGCCAACGAGTCCCCGTCCGAGCGGATGCTGGCGCTTGCCCAGATCAAGGGGCAGATCAAGGCGCAGTCGGTCGAGAAGATCGGCACGATGGTGCAGCAGAACCCGGCCGATTCGGTCGCCGTGATCCGCACCTGGGTCCATGATCAGCCGGCGAGCGCCTGATGGCTGTCGCTCCCAAAACCGCTGCTGTCGGCAACGCGGGCGACCCCAAGGAGATGAGCGGTCCTCACAAGGCCGCCGTCATCCTGCTGCTGCTCGGTGACGAGTTCGGCAAGCCGATCTGGTCGGAACTCGAGGACCACGAGATCCGCATCCTGTCGCGCTCGATGACCGAACTGGGCACGGTCGAGGCCGAGACGGTGGAGCGGGTGATGGTCGACTTTGTTGCCAAGCTCTCCAATGCGGGCTCGGTGACCGGCTCGTATGACCGCACCGAGGCCCTGCTTGCGCGCATCCTGCCCAAGGGCCAGGTCGCCATGATCATGGAAGAGATCAGGGGTCCGGCAGGCCGCAACATGTGGCAGAAGCTGGCCAACATCGAAGCGGCGGTGCTCGCCAACTTCCTCAAGAACGAATACCCCCAGACGGTTGCCGTGGTGCTGTCCAAGGTCAAGCCGGACCATGCCGCACAGGTGCTGCGCATGCTGCCCGAGGAACTGGCCATCGACGTGGTGCAGCGGATGTTGCGCATGGAGAACGTGCAGAAGGAAGCCCTCGACCATATCGAGCAGACCCTGCGCTCGGAGTTCGTGACCACGCTCTCGACCACCCAGCGCAAGGATCCGCACGAAACCATGGCGGTGATCTTCAACTCCTTCGACCGCCAGACGGAGAGCCGCTTCCTGTCCTCGCTCGATGTGATCAGCAAGGATTCCGCCCGCAAGATCAGGGCGCTGATGTTCACTTTCGAGGATTTGCAGAAACTCGATCCGGCCGGGCTGCAGGCCCTCATGCGGGTGGTCGAGCGCGATGTGCTGGCCAAGGCGCTCAAGGGTGCCAATGCCGAGGCCAAGGCGTTCTTCTTTGCCGGCATGTCGACCCGTGCCGCCAAGAACCTCGAGGACGACATGCAGAGCACCGGGCCGCTGCGCCTCAAGGAGGTCGACGAGGCGCAGGCGCGCATGGTCGCCCTCGCCAAGGACCTGGCCGACAAGGGTGAGTTGGTGATCGCCAAGAACAACGGCGAAGACGAGTTGATCTACTGATGCAAGAGCGTTTGACCCCAGAGCCCGCCCCCATGACCGCGACACGGTTCACCTTCGAGACCGATTTTCGCCAGGAAGCGCACGGCCGCCGGGTCAGCGATGTCGACGTGGTGACGGCGCGCGAGCAGGGCTTCCAGGATGGTTTCGCCCAGGGCCGGCAGGCGGCCGAGGCTGAGGCACAAGCCGCACTGAAGCACATGGCTGGCGTGCTGGCTGCCCAGGCCGAAGCCTTGCTGGGTCAGCAGCAGGCGCGGCTTGACCTGATCGAGGCCTCGGCTGCGGCGCTGGCCGTGACCATGGCGCGCCGGCTGGCCGGGGCTGCACTGGCCGACAAGCCGGCGGCGCTGATCGAGCAGGCAGCGCGCGAGTGCATCGTCCATGCCCGTTCCGCGCCGCATCTGGCGGTGCGCGTCAACGAGGCGGCTGTCGAGGACGCAGAGACCCTGTTCGGGCGGCTGACGCGCGAAAGCGGCTATGCCGGCAAGGTCATCATCCTTGGCGAGCCCGACATCGCGCCCGGCGATGCCCGTTTCGAATGGGCCGATGGCGGGGTCGTGATCGACCGCGCCCGGCTTGAACAGACCATCGCTGCCGCCGCAGAGCAGGTGCTCGGCAAGCGTCCCGACGACCTCTTGCGCTGAAGGAACTGATCCATGGCCAGAGACGATCTTCCCCTGCCGCCCCTCACGCAAGGCAGCGGCATGCCAGGCGGCGGACTGCCCGCCGGACACGACCGCTCCGGCCCCGTGCCGACCAAGACCGCCGAAGATCTCGAACAGGTCTTCGATGTGCCGGTGACGGTTGCGGCCGTGCTCGGCTCGCACCGCATGGCGATCGGCGACATGCTGAAACTCCAGCCCGGCGCGGTGCTCGAACTCGACCGCCGCGTGGGCGAGGCCATCGACATCCTGGTCAATGACCGCCTGGTGGCGCGCGGGGAGGTGGTCATCGTCGAGGACAAGCTCGGTGTCACCATGACCGAAATCATCAAGGCCGACCGCTGAACGCGGTGACCGAGCACGGGGTGCGGGGCGTCCCAACGATCTGAAAGGACCGAGCCATGAGATTGTTGATTGTCGGAAGCCTCAAGGGGCAATTGATCACCGCCGCGAAGATCGCGGTGTCGCGCGGAGCCAGCGTCTCGCAGGCCGATACGGTCGAGCAGGCGCTCAATGTGCTGCGCACCAAGGGCGCCGACCTCGCCATGGTCGATGTGGCGCTGTCGATCCGCACACTGGTCGATGCGCTCGATGCCGAACGCATCCGCACGCCGATCGTTGCCTGCGGCACCGGCACGGATGCCCGCGCCGCCGTGGCCGCCATCCAGGCCGGGGCCAAGGAATACGTGCCGCTGCCGCCCGATCCGGACCTGATCGCCGCCGTGCTCGAAGCGGTTGCCAATGACAGCCAGACCTTTGTCTGGCGCGACCCGGCGATGGAGCGGGTGGTCAAGCTGGCCGAGCAGGTGGCGCGCTCGGAGGCTCCGGTGCTGGTGACGGGCGAAAGTGGCACCGGCAAGGAGGTGATCGCACGTTTCCTGCACCAGAAATCCGCCCGGCGGGACAGGCCCATGGTTGCGGTCAACTGCGCGGCGATCCCCGACAACCTTCTGGAAAGCGAGCTGTTCGGCCACGAGAAGGGCGCTTTCACCGGCGCTGTGGCCCGGCGCATCGGCAAGTTCGAGGAGGCCAGCGGCGGCACGCTGCTGCTCGATGAAATCTCGGAAATGGACGTGCGCCTGCAAGCCAAGCTGCTGCGCGCCCTGCAGGAGCGCATGATCGACCGGGTTGGCGGCGCTGCCCCCGTCAAGGTCGACATCCGCATCATCGCCACATCGAACCGCAACCTTGCGGATGAGGTGCGCAAGGGCACGTTCCGCGAGGATCTGCTCTATCGTCTCAACGTCGTGCATCTCAAGATGCCGCCGCTGCGCGAGCGCCCGCAGGATGTGCTGGTGCTGGCCGACCATTTTGCCCGCAAATATGCCGAACTGAACGGCCTGCCGGTCCGGCCGCTGGATGCGGAGGCGCGGCGCGCGCTCTCGCTCAACCCGTGGCAGGGCAATGTGCGCGAACTGGAGAACACCATCCACCGCGCCACCTTGCTGGCCAATGGCATGGAGATCGGCATCGAGGCCCTGCAGACACCCGATGGCGAAGCCTTCGGTGCCCGCACCCTGGGCTCGGTGGCCGAGCGTGCGGCGCAGACGGCAGAGGCGATGACCCGTTCGCTGGTGGGGCGCACCGTGGCCGATGTGGAACGCGACCTGATCCTTGACACGCTGGATCATTGCCTGGGCAACCGGACCCATGCCGCCAAGATCCTCGGCATCTCGATCCGGACCCTGCGCAACAAGCTCAACGAGTATTCAAGCGTCGGCATCGCCATTGCCGAGCCGGGCCAGATGCGGGCCGGCGCGATGTGAGGGCGGCGACGGATCCGTCTTTGCGTCTGGCAAAGTGCGCCGGATGCCCTATCTTGGTCTCCCAAGGGCACAACGCCCAGTCTGATAAAAATGCGCCCGGGAGGCTGACGACATGACACAGGCAACGGGTGCCAGACCCTGGCTCGCCTTCTATCCGCCCGGCGGGCCGGCGGAAATCTCCGAAGCCCCCTTCCGCACGCTGGCCGAACTGGTCAGCGCCTCGGCGCGGCTCTACGGCGCGCGGACGGCCTACACGGTGGTCATGCCCAACGGCATGTATGGCGATCTCAGCTTCGCCGACGTCGACCGCATGGCCGATGAGTTTGCGGTGTATTTGCGCGAGGTCGTGGGTCTCAAGTCCGGGGACCGGGTTGCGCTCCAGGCCCCCAATTCGCTGCCGGTGCCGGTCGTCGCCTTCGGCGTGTTCAAGGCCGGCTGCGTGCTGGTCAACGTCAACCCGCTCTACACCGCCGAGGAGATGGGCGCCCAGTTCCGCGACGCCACGCCGCGCGCGATTGTGATCGTCGACATGTTTGCCGACAAGCTGACCGAGGCGCTGAAGATCTGCGCCATTCCCAACGTCATCGTGACACGGGTGCCCGAGTTCATGCCGGGCATGGTCAAGGGCGTGATCGGCCTTGTGCAGCGCTACTGGGACCGCTCGCTGCCGCCGATCAACACGCCGCACATCCGCCTTCCCGAGGCGCTGGCCGCCGGGGCCAGGGCGCGAGACGCCGGCAAGATCGCGGTCGAGAGCTACACCGCCGGCCTCGATGGTTCGGCGCTGGCGGCCCTGCAATACACAGGCGGCACCACCGGCGTCAGCAAGGGTGCGATGCTGACCCATGGCAACATCGTGATGAACATGGCGCAGACCATGAGCTTCATCGACCAGCATGTGAAAAAGGGCGAGGAAGTGGTGCTGACCGCGATCCCGACCTATCACATCCTGGCTTTCACGCTGAACCTGCTCGGCTTCTACTGGCTCGGCAACCGCAACATCCTGATCCCCAACCCGAGGCCGCTGTCGAACGTCAAGCGGGCTTTCGAGAGCTATCCGATCACCTGGATCGTCGGCGTCAACACGCTGTTCAATGGTCTGATGAACGAGTTCTGGTTTGCCGAAAGCCCGCCGCGCCACCTCAAGGCCTCGTTTGCCGGCGGCACGGCGCTTCAGGGCGCGGTGGCCGAGCGCTGGCTCGCCATGACCGGCACGCATGTCATCGAGGGCTATGGCCTGACCGAGACATCGCCGGTCGTGACCGGCAATCCGGTGGGCAAGGCGCGCATCGGCTCGGTCGGCATCCCGGTGCCCTCGACCGAGGTTGTGCTGCTCGACGACGAAGGGCGGCCCGTTGCGGCGGGCGAGGCGGGCGAGGTCTGCGTGCGCGGCCCGCAGGTCATGGCCGGTTATTGGCAGCGCCCCGATGAGACGGCGCGCTCGATGACAGCGGACGGTTTTTTCCGGACCGGCGACATCGGCACCATGGACCCGGACGGCTATTTCAGGATCGTCGACCGCAAGAAGGACATGGTGCTGGTCTCGGGCTTCAACGTCTATCCCAACGAGGTCGAGGACTGCCTGGCGCGGCTGCCCGGCATCGCGGAAGCCGCAGTCATCGGGGTGCCGGACGGGGCGGCAGGCGAGGCGGTCAAGGCCTTCATCGTGCCGCTCGACAAGGCGCTCACAGCCGATGAGGTCAAGGCTCACTGCAAGCAGCATCTGGCGGCCTACAAGTGCCCCAAGCTGGTGGAGTTCCGCACTGAACTGCCCAAATCGAACGTCGGCAAGATCCTGCGCAAGGATCTGAAGGCCGCCGAACTGGCAGCCGCAAGCCAAGAGACGGGGATCTGAGCGATGGTCGGTGCATTCGAACAGGCGCTGCTGGCGTTGATGATCGCCTTCATCATGCTGGGCATGGGCGCGTCACTCACGCTCAAGGATTTCGTGCTGGCCCTCAAGCGGCCCTATGGGCTGTTCATCGGGCTGATGTCGCAATACGGCTTCATGCCGCTGATCGCCTTTGCGCTGGCGGCCATGCTGCCTGTCAGCAACGAGATCAAGATCGGCCTGCTGATCATGGGCTGCATGCCCGGCGGCACGACCTCGAACATCTTCACCTATTTCTCCAAGGGCAACCTCGCGCTGTCGGTGCTGATGACGGTGAACTCCACCGTCTTCGGCGTGTTGCTGATCCCGCTTTTGCTGGTCATCTATGCGGCGGGGCTGAACATCACCATTCCGGCGGCCAACATCGTGGTCACCCTGTTCCTGCTGCTGGTGCCGGTTGCCATCGGCATGGCGCTGAGGCGCTGGAATGCCAATATCGGGGCGCTGGTCGAGTTGGGTGGCGGTGCGCTGGGGTTGTTCTTCATCGCCTTCATCGCTGTGTCGTGGGTGCCGCGCAACTGGCAGTTCCTGCTCGGCACGCCGCCTTCCGTCTTTCTCGGTGCCATTGGCCTGGGCGTTATCGGCTTCCTCTTCGGCTATCTGTTTTCGGTGCTGCTGCGCCTGCACCCGCGCAATGCCCGCACGATTGCGCTGGAGACCGGCATTCAGAACGGCCCGCTGGCCATTGCCATCGTGGCGCTGACCTTCTCGGGCACGCAGCAGCAGGCGATCATGGCGGTGCCGGCGCTGTATTCCCTGTTCATTGTCATCACCGCCAGCACGGTGACGCTGTGGTGGCGCAGCCGCGTCAACGCCAGCGAGCAGAAACTCCCCGATTCGCTGCTGTGACGACACCAGACGACAACACCCCGCACGGTTGCCCGGGCGGGGTGCAGATCAGATCAAGCATGCCCGTGGCGAGGCGCCGGTCTCAGTAGAAACGCAGCACCCGGACGGGGCGGCGATAGTACACGCGGCGAACCGGGCGGCGGTAGACAACGCGGCGGACGGGACGGCGGTAATACACCACGCGCCGGCGGACCACCGGGCGGCGGCGATAATAGTAATACTGGCTGAATTCCTTGTCGGCGGCATCAAGAGCGGCCTTGTCATCCACCGCAACCTCGACGGCCTGCGGCAGATCGGCCGGTGTCGGCACCGGTGACGGTGTTGGCTGCGCGGCCTCTGCGAGGCTCGGTGCAACAGCGGCGGCAGCAAGGCCGCCGATCAATCCGAGTAGAAAAGTCCTGCGTTCCATGCGTTCCTCCGGTGTCACAACCCCACATCGGGCAGCCTACGCCCACTTGTCGACATGCTGCAACCATGAAATCACACAGACAGCCCGTGAAACCAGACCAGCCGGATGCCACCATGGACCTTTCCTACGCCCAGAACATGGAAGACATGCATCTCGCCCGGTTGTTCGAGGGGGAGCCTGCTGGCTTCTACATCGATGTCGGGGGTGGGCATCCGGTGGCGGACAATGTCTCGCTTCGCTCCTATCTGGCCGGCTGGCGCGGTATCGTGATCGAGCCGCAGGCAGCGCTGCACCGTCTTTATGGGGCCGTGCGGCCCCGCGACATCGCGCTCGATGTGCTGGTCGGGCGCAGTGCCGGGGAGGCGGCCTTCCATGCGGTCGACAGGCTGCATGGCTTCTCCACCATGGTGGAGGCCCATGCCAGGGGCGCGGCGGAGTTCGGCACGTCCTATGTCACCGAGCGCAAGCCGGTCACCACGCTGGCAGCGCTGTGCGCGGACCAAGGTGCTACGCGGATCGACTGGCTGAAGATCGATGTGGAAGGGGCCGAGGCGGACGTGCTGGCCGGACATGACTGGCAGCGTTTTAGGCCACGCGTGGTGCTGATCGAGGCCATCGCGCCGGGCACGATGGAACCCTCGCACGCGGCGTGGGAACCGATGCTGCTGGCAGCCGGCTACCGCTTCGCCTTCTTTGATGGACTCAACCGCTGGTATCTGGCCGATGAGGCGGCCGGGCTTGCGGCGCGCTTTCCCGCCGCCTACCTCGATTGGGGCAGTGTCCGGCACCTGTATGACCATGGCAGGGCCCGCGAACGGGCCGACCACCCCGACCATGCCCTTGCCAGCGCGCTGGCCGGGCTCGAACCCGCCGCGCTGCCGCTGATCGACCGTGACACGATCTTCGGCTTCCTGACCAAGAACATCCCGGCAGAGGATCTGGTGCGCCCTGCCGACAGCGACATGCTGGACCGCTTCGCACACCTGTGGCTGGGCAGCGAGCCGCACCGTTTCGATCCGGACGCGCATGGCGGGCAAAGCCTCGATGCCGCCCTTCGCGGCCTGATCGGCTCTGATCCTTTTCGCGTCGCGCTGGGCCGGATCGCCGCCGCGCACGA
Organism: Beijerinckiaceae bacterium; assembly: GCA_025459195.1. Taxonomy (GTDB): domain Bacteria; phylum Pseudomonadota; class Alphaproteobacteria; order Rhizobiales; family Beijerinckiaceae; genus Allobosea. The sequence continues at coordinate 10,521 of JALORF010000028.1, read as the reverse complement.
TGGCGGCTTCATCATGGAAGGGTGAGCGCGCCGCCCCGCGTTGCGGTGATCCGATGCCGTCCCGCCGTGCCCGTGACACCGGGTCGCCACCCTTGCGCCGCTGAATGGCCGGTCAGCTTTACAGTTCGTTAACCATCCTGCCGGCAAAATCTGCCTATCGGATGGTGCCATGCGCGCGCCGGCCGGGCTGACAAACGGCAGCGGCATTCCGTTCTCGGGTTTTGGGGCTGACAATGAGCGACGCGACTGCGGGCAAGGCCCCGCGTGCGCCAGGAACGTCTCCGCTCGCAGGGGCGGGCGGCTTCACGCTGCCGACCTTCGGCCAGATGGGCACGATGGCGCGTCGCCCGGACCTGCTGCTGGCCATCGGCGTCGTGGGCATCCTCGTGGTGTTCATCATGCCGTTGCCGCCGCTGGTGCTCGACATGCTGCTGGCGGTGTCGATCATCCTGTCGGTGCTGGTGCTGATGACGGCGCTGTTCATCGAGGAGCCGCTGGAGTTCTCGTCGTTTCCGACCGTGCTGCTGGTTGTTACCATGCTCAGGCTGGCCCTCAACATCGCATCGACGCGGCTGATCCTGACCCATGGTCATGAGGGCACGCATGCCGCCGGTCATGTCATCGAAGCCTTCGGCGGCTTCATCATGGGTGGCAATTTCGTCATCGGGGTGATCGTCTTCGTGATCCTGGTGCTGGTGAACTTCATCGTCATCACCAAGGGCTCGGGGCGCATCGCGGAGGTCGCGGCGCGGTTCACGCTCGATGCCATGCCGGGCAAGCAGATGGCGATCGATGCCGACCTGTCTGCCGGGCTGATCGACCAGGACGAGGCCCGCCGCCGCCGGACGGCGCTGGAGGACGAAGCCTCGTTCTTCGGGGCCATGGACGGCGCCTCCAAGTTCGTGCGCGGCGATGCCATCGCCGGCATCCTGATCACCTTCATCAACGTCATTGGCGGTGCGCTGATCGGCGTTGCCCAGCGCGGGCTCAGCTTCTCGCAGGCTGCGACCACCTACACGATGCTGTCGGTCGGCGACGGTCTCGTCAGCCAGATCCCGGCGCTGATCGTCTCCACCGCGGCGGGCCTGCTGGTCTCCAAGGCCGGCGTCCGCGGCGCTGCCGACAAGGCCCTGATGCGCCAGATGTCGGGCTATCCCAAGGCACTTGGCATGTCGGCGGTGGTGATGGGCATGATGGCGATCCTGCCGGGCATTCCCTTCATGCCGTTCGCGACGCTGGCGGCGGGCGCGGCCTATCTGGCCTGGAAGTTCGACAAGGTGAACAAGGGTGTTGCCAGCGAGAAGGCTGCTGCGCGCGCCATGCAGGATGCCGGCGGGCCGCGCGCGCCAGGGGCGGTCGATGCCTCCCGCGAGGAGACCATGGCCGATATCCTGAAGATGGACGATCTCAAGATCGAGATCGGCTACGGGCTCCTGCCGCTGGTCAACGGCTCGCTGGGCGAGGACAGGCTGACCGAGCAGGTCAAGGCGCTGCGCCGCCAGTTGGCCGGCGAATTCGGCTTCGTGATGCCGAGCGTGCGGATCGTCGACAATGTGGCACTCGATGCATCGGTCTACATCATCAAGGTCAAGGAAATCGATGCCGGCACCGGCATTGTCTATCCCAACCAGTTCATGTGCATGGACCCGATGGGCGGGCAGGTGGACCTGCCGGGGCAGCATGTGCTGGAGCCGACCTTCGGCCTGCCGGCCACCTGGATCGACAACGCGCTGCGCGACGAGGCGCAATTGCGCGGCTACACCGTGGTGGACGCCGCCAGCGTGATCTCCACGCACCTGACGGAGGTGCTGAAAGCCAACATGCCGGAGTTGCTCAGCCATGTCGAAACACAGAAGCTGCTGAAGGAACTGCCCAAGGAGCATGCCGATCTGGTCAAGGACATCGTGCCGTCGCTGATCTCGACCACCGGCATCCAGCGCGTGCTGCAACTGTTGCTGGCCGAGCGTGTCTCGATCCGCGATCTGGGCAACATCGTCGAGGGGATTTCGGAGGCTGCCGGTTCGCTCAAGAACCCGCGCGACATCGTCGAGCATGTGCGCTCGCGCCTTGGCCGCCAGATCTGTGCGCAATACACGCCCGGCAACGGCCAGTTGCCGATCATCACCATGTCGCCTGCCTGGGAGGGCGCCTTTGCCGAGGCGGTCGTCGGCGACGGCGACAACCGGCACCTGGCGATGCAGCCCTCGAAACTTCAGGAATTCGTCAAGGCCGTGCGCGAGCGCTTCGATGACGCCGCCCGCATGGGCGAGATGCCGGTTCTGGTCTGTTCAGGCCATGCCAGGCCCTTCGTGCGCCAGATCATCGAACGCTTCCGCCGTGAGACGCCGGTGCTGGCGCAGGCGGAAATCCACCCGCGCGCCCGGCTGAGGACAGTCGGCAGCGTGTAAGCCCGTAGCGCGGGCTTGGCTGAACAGAGGGGTCGATGGCCGGACGGCCGGGTCTCAGACCCGGTTCATCCTCAGCCCGATGGCATCCATGGCGGCCTGATCGCGGGCGCCCTGAACGGCGCGCTCGGCGGTCTTTTCGCGGTCATCGAGAATCTCGACCTTCTTCATGTCCTCGAACGCCTCGGCCAGTGCGGCCTTGGCCTCATCGAGCTGGCCGCGCAGGTTGTCGGCGGACTGCTGAAGGTTGTCGCGGCGGCCCTTGGCGGCCTTGGCATAGGTCGGATAGGCAAAATGGCCGGTATCGCTGATGCCCGAACGGGCCTCTTCGGCCTTGATCTCGCGATCAAGCTCGTTCGCCATCCGCTCGAAATCTGCAATCATCATCTCGATCTGCGCAACCCGGCGACGCTTCTCGTCAACCTGGAAACGCTTGAGACGGATGAGGGTCTCACGCGATTTCATTGGTCAGTAACTCCCCAAAACGCTGGACGGCCTGCCCCTGACGGAGCATTCCGGCCACACACATGACCTTCGCGAGACAGGGCGACTATGGCGTCGGGAGGTTGATCCTTCGTTACTGAAATCAGGAATTTTTCCATGTTTCATGCGCATTTCCGGCTCAGTTGGCCATGATGCCGGCCAGCATGCGGTAACTGTCGTCCAGCGAGGAGGCTTCGTCCTTGCGCTGTTTGAGGAATTCCTCCAGCGCCGGGTTGAGCCTGATGGCCTCGTCGACCTCCGCTGACGAGCCGGGACGATAGGCCCCGAGGCGGATCAATTCCTCCATGTCCGCATAGGTGCCAAGGCTCTGCCGCGCCCGCTGCACCACAGGCCAGTAGGCAGGGTCCGCCGACTTGGGCATGGTCCGCGACACCGACTTGAGGATGTTGATGGCCGGATAGCGCCCGCGTTCCGCAATGGCGCGTTCCATCACGATGTGGCCGTCGAGAATGCCGCGCACCGCATCGGCCACCGGCTCGTTGTGATCATCGCCATCGACAAGGACGGTGAACAGCCCTGTGATGGCCCCCGCGCCCGTTCCGGGCCCGGCGCGTTCGAGCAGGCGCGGCAACTCGCTGAACACGGTCGGCGTATAGCCTTTGGTGGTGGGAGGCTCGCCCGCCGCGAGCCCGATCTCGCGCTGGGCCATGGCGAAGCGCGTGACCGAATCCATCATGCACAGCACCTGGGCATCCTGGTCGCGGAAGAATTCGGCCAGAGCGAAGGTCATGTAGGCGGCCTGCTTGCGCATCAGGGCCGGCTCGTCGGAAGTGGCGACCACCACCACGGAGCGTGCCAGCCCGGCATCGCCAAGGTCGTCCTGGAGGAATTCCTGCACCTCGCGGCCGCGTTCGCCGATCAGGCCGATCACCGAGACATCGCAGCCGGAATTGCGCGCGAGCATCGAGAGCAGCACCGACTTGCCGACGCCGGAGCCGGCAAAGATGCCCATGCGCTGGCCCTTGCAGCAGGTCAGGAAGGCGTTCATGGCGCGCACGCCCAGATCCAGAGGCTCGCCGACACGCTTGCGGGCATGGGCGGGCGGCGGGTCGGCGCGGAACGGATAGAGCCTGTCGCCCTCGGGCAGGGGCGGGCCGCCATCGATCGGACGGCCGAAGGCATCGATGACGCGGCCAAGCCAGGCAGGCGAGGGCCGGATGCCCGGCTGGGAGCGCCGGACATGGGCGGGGCAGCCGCGGCGGATGCCTTCCAGCACGCCAAAGGGCATGGCCAGCGCCCGGTCGCCATCGAAGCCGACAATCTCGCACGGCACGGAGGCATCGGCACCGATCTCGATGTCGAGCCGCCCGCCCAGGCTCATGGCGCCGATCGGGCCCGCGATCTCGACCAGAAGGCCCTTCACGGCGGCGACCCGCCCGAAGACATTGATCGGCCCGATGCCATCGAGCGCGGCACCGAGCGAGGTCAGCAGCGGGGTCTGGTCACGGGACATGGCGCTGGTGAATCATCAGGGTGCCACCCGGCCTCACGGACAGGCCGGGGCAGGCCGCCGCATCGTCAAGAAGACGAGCATCGCCGGGGAACCATTTCGGAACGTTGCCAAATTTTCGCCGCCGCGCATCCATGTAAACGATTCGTTTACCCGCTTCGTTAAGAGTGAGCATGTCGAGGGTCACCATGTCCATGCGAAAGCAGGTCTGGCCCTTCGATCACCGGCTGGAGCTGTTGCATCGCCAAGGCCAACGCGGATCGACCAACCGGATCGATTCATTGTTGACTCGCAACGACATAACAGGGCTTGCGCAGGCGACTCACAGTTTGTTAACCACTGTGTCCGTAGCGTGTCGCGTGGTGTTTTTCAGGGCAAGTGATTCGGTGTCGGCGGCCACGGTGGCCATCGGTGCAGACGAAGAAATCGCGAGCCTTCACTTGAGCGGGAACGGGGACGACGGCACATGCGCGTTCTGCTGATTGAAGATGACAGCGCGACGGCTCAGAGCATCGAACTGATGCTCAAGTCCGAGAGCTTCAACGTCTACACCACCGATCTCGGTGAAGAGGGCGTCGATCTCGGCAAGCTGTACGATTACGACATTATCCTTCTCGACCTGAACCTCCCCGACATGTCGGGTTACGAGGTGCTCCGCTCGCTCCGGGTGGCCAAGGTCAAGACGCCGATCCTGATCCTCTCCGGTCTTGCCGGCATCGAGGACAAGGTGCGCGGCCTCGGTTTCGGTGCCGATGATTACCTGACCAAGCCCTTCCACAAGGATGAGCTGGTTGCCCGCATCCACGCCATCGTGCGCCGCTCGAAGGGCCATGCCCAGTCGGTGATCACGACCGGCGACCTGATCGTCAATCTGGACACCAAGACGGTGGAGGTCGATGCCCAGCGCGTTCACCTCACCGGCAAGGAATACCAGATGCTGGAGCTGCTCTCGCTGCGCAAGGGCACCACGCTGACCAAGGAAATGTTCCTGAACCACCTTTATGGCGGCATGGACGAGCCGGAACTGAAGATCATCGACGTCTTCATCTGCAAGCTGCGCAAGAAGCTCGCCAACGCTTCCGACGGCAAGAACTACATCGAGACGGTCTGGGGGCGCGGCTACGTTCTGCGCGAGCCGACCGAGGCTGACGAGCGCGTCTCGGCCTGAATCGAAGCCATCACGGCACCTGAAAGATCACAAGGCCCCGCCCCGCGCGGGGCTTTTGTGCTTCCTGGGCATCGCTGCCGGCGTGTCCTGCAAGGCTGTTGCCGCGCTGCCATCGGGCCGCCTGCCACCTTCCATTGTCCGGCCCTGCTCAGGGTCTGCCCTGATGGGCCCCCACCAGCGACAGGGCCGGTGGTGGGGCGTGGGCTCTGGCGGGTTGTGCCGGCTCGCGCAAGCCTGACTGGCCGGTGCCCGCTGCGGCCATGCCATCGGAGCTGGCCGGCCGGTATAGACCCCGGTTCTCTCGGTCGACGGTGAAGGCATTGCTCACGCCCATCACGGTCTCTGCCGAGCCAAGGCACAGATAGCCATCGGGGCGCAGTTGCCGGGCGAGCATGTCGAGCACGCGCGATCTGGTCGGCAGGTCGAAATAGATCAGCACGTTCCGGCAGAAGATGATGTCGAACCGGCCAAGCGGGCCGGTGCCCGGCTTCGGGTTGACCAGGTTGTGCTGGCGGAAGCTGACCATGCGCCGGATGCGCTCGTTGAGGTGCCAGCGCTCGCCATGCTGTGTGAAATGCCGGATCAGGCTCTGGATCGGCAGCCCGCGCTGCACCTCGAACTGCGAGTAGATGCCGGCGCGGGCCCTGGCGAGGATGTCCTCCGAAAGGTCGGTGGCGATGATCTCGATGGTCCAGCCCCCAAGCTGGCCGGCCATGTCGTCCAGCATCATGGCCAGCGAATAGGGCTCCTGCCCCGATGAGGCCGCCGCACACCAGATGCGCAAGGTCCGGTCGCTCCCCCGCGCCGTCATCAGGTGGGGCAGCATCACCTCGCGGACCTGCCGGAACGGAGCCGCATCGCGGAAGAACAGGGTCTCGTTGGTGGTCATCGCCTCGACCACGGCCACGGCAAGGGCTTCGTTCCCGGCCCTCAGCAACCGGGTCAGGTCCGACAGCGAGCCGATGCCGTTCTGCCGGCAGACAGCGGCCAGCCTGCTTTCGACCAGATAGCGCTTGTCGACGCCGATCGACAGGCCGGAGCGGCGGTGCAGCAGATCGCGCAGATAGGCGAATTCCATCTCGTTCATCGCCGCGCCTCTCGCAAGGCTTCCCGGGTCGGCGGGGTCGGGCGTGCCTTGGCCCGCATGGCGGCCGTGATGGCCGGCCCGATGTCCGGCAGGGGCAACACGTGGTGCGCGATGCCGTGGCGGCTGACAGCGCCTGGCATGCCCCAGACCACGCTGGTCGCCTCGTCCTGTGCGATGATCCGGGCTCCGGACTGGCGCAGCAGGCGCGCGCCTTCCAGCCCGTCACTGCCCATGCCGGTCAGCACCACGCCGAGCGCCGATGCGCCATAGGCAACCGCTGCGTCGCCGAACACAAGGTCGATGGCAGGGCGGCAGAAGTTGACCGGCGCGCTGTCGTCGAGGCGCATGAGCACCTGGCTCTCGCTCTTGGCAAGGCGCAGGTGGCGTCCGCCTGGCGCGATGTAGATCTGGCCCGGTTGCGGCACCTCGCCATGGCCCGCTTCCCGCGCCGGGCGCTTGAGGCGCGCGGCCATCTGCTCGGCGAGCGATGCGGTGAACATGGCCGGCATGTGCTGTGCGATGATGACCGCGAACTGGTCGCAGGTCTCGCCCAGCGCTTCAAGCAGCGTCATCACGGCGCGCGGCCCGCCGGTTGATGCGCCGATCAACAGCGCGCGCGGCGCGACGTCCAGCAGCAGGGCGTCGTTGTCGGCGTGGCTTGCCATGGCCAGCGCAGAGCCGGCAGGACGCCCCCTGGGCGTGTCTGGTCCGGCTGCCATCGCCTGCCGTTGGCCAGCTTCGGTCGTTTCGATCAGGCCGACGAGCCTGGCCATCAGCTCCTCGCGGAAACTCAGCGACATGGTCAGGTCGCGGTTGTTCTGCGGCTTCGGCTGGAGGTCGGTGGCCCCGAGCGCGAGGCACTGCATGGTCAGGCGTGCCGAGCGGGCTGTCAGGCTGGAGGCAATGACGACCGCGCTTCCGGGGCTGGCCTTGAGGATGTCGGGCAGGGCCGTGAGCCCGTCCATCACCGGCATGTCGAGGTCGAGGATGATGATGTCGGGCTTGAGGCGGGCTGCGGCGCGAATGCCGTTGACGCCATCGGCTGCGGTGCCGGCCACGACCAGGCGCGGATGCTCGCTGACCCAGCGGTTGAACAGGCCCCGCGCGACGACCGAATCGTCGATGATCAGCACTCTGGCCTTCGGGCCGGGCAGCCAGGCCCCGCCCTGACCATCCTCGCTGACTGCGGCGTGCACCATCCTGGACCTTGCGACGCTTTCTGCGGGCTGGTTTTGCTGGCGGGGATCGGTTCCGAGCGGTCCGCGGGCAACAGGCATTCAGGCCGGACTGCCCCGGCCGGTCGACATCAGTTGGGGGCGATCATGCCCACCTGCTGGAACTTCGATTGCAGGATCTCGCCATCGAATGGCTTCATCACGTATTCGTCCGCGCCGGCATGCATGGCACGGGCAATGTGGGCGATGTCGTTTTCGGTGGTGCAGAACACGACTTTCGGGGCCTTGCCGCCTGGCATGCCGCGCAGGCCACGCAGGAACTCGTAGCCATCCATGACCGGCATGTTCCAGTCGAGCAGGATGGCATCTGGCATGCGCTGACGGCAGAAATCCATGGCCTGCTGGCCGTCTTCGGCTTCGCTGATGCGCAGCGACAGGCCTTCGAGGATGCGCCGGGCCACCTTCCGGATCACGGCGCTGTCGTCGACAACGAGGCAATGCTTCATGTTCTGCCCTTTCAGGACACGATCCAGATCATCACGCGGCCAGCGATTCGCTGCCGACGATGCGCTCTGGATCGAGAATTACCAGCAGACTGGTTTCAAGGCGGTGAACGCCTTTCGAAAGATTCTGCCATTCCGCATTCAGGTGGATCGGGTTGGCTTCAAACGTTGCCGGGGGCAGGCGCACGACATCACCAATCCTGTCGACGAGCAGCGCAAACGGCTCGCCGTCGATTTCAACGCCGATGGCCATGCGTTCCGTGTGCTCACTGGCGTCCGGCAGCCCAAGCACGGCCCGCAGGCAGATGGCGGTGACGACACGCCCGCGCAGGTTGAGCAGGCCCTTGATCGGCTTTGCCGTCAGCGGCACGCGCGTGATCCGGTTGACCGAAAAGACCTCATGCACATCGCCGATCGGCAACCCGAAGAGCTGGTCGGCCATCGTCAGGGTGATGTATTCGTGGGCACTGCCGACCACCACGGCATCGGCGGTGCGGCTTGCGAGCCCTGGGCTGGCGGGCAGCGTCATGCGGCATCCCTGTCCTGGTGGGCTGCGGCGCTGAGAGCGGCCAGCAGGCTGTGGCGGTCGAACTTGGCGATCAGGTCGCCGACGCCGGCGGCGTGGCTGGCCGTGACAAGGCCGGCATGGGGCGCGGAGGCGAGGCCGAGGATCAGCGCATCGCGATGCCGCTTGTCGGCGCGCACGGCCTCGATGACGGCGAGCCCGCCGCTTGCTGCATGCTCGACATCGACGATGACGGCATCGAGGCTTGGGTGCGCCTGCAGCGCGGCCCGGGCTTCAGCGACATTGGCGCAGCAGACCGGATGGAAGCCCGCAGCCTGGATGACCGGAGCCAGCATTTCGCGCAGGAAGGCCGACTGCTCGACGATCAGGACCGCGCGGGTCCGCTTCAGCGCGGGCGCCGGGCGCTGGCTGTGCAGCCAGTCGGGGAAGGCCTGCGGCAGATAGTGGGCCAGATCGATCATTTCGGTGGCACGGCCGCCAAGAACGACCGAGCCCAGGACGCCCGGCTCATGATTGGCGAGTTCGATGTCGACGTGGCCTTCGATGATGTCGACGATGGACTCGACCGCCATCCCCATCGTGCGGTTGCCATCGGAGAAGATCACCATCGGCTGGAGGCCCGAACGGTTCAGTTCGAGCGCGTCGTTGGCCGGGATGATTGGCATCAGCCGGCCGCGATACTGCACCAGCGGGCGGCCCGAGACGAACTCGATGCTCGTTCCCTCGATTTCCTCGAGGCGTGTGACGAGCGAGAGCGGCACGGCCTTGAGCGTGCCGCCGCCGCCGTGGAACACGAGAATGGTCTGCCGCGTGCCCGCGAGATCGGGGCCGGTATCGCTGCCGGCCAGGGCCGCGTCATCGTCAAGGTCGAGATTGCCGACCGAGCGGGCCAGGCCGTTCGGGTCGAGGATCAGCACCACAGCCCCGTCGCCAAGGATGGTGTTGCCGGAAAACAGCGAGATTGCCTTCAGCCTCGATGACATCGGCTTGACGACGATTTCCTCGGTCTGGAGCACGCCGTCGACCAGAATGCCGAATTGCTGCTGCCCGATTTGGGTGACCACGACAAAGCCGTTATCGGTGGCCCTGGCCGCGCTGCCTGCCGGCCCGCCCATCACGTTCGACAGGCTGACGACCGGCAAGAGACGCTCGCGCAGCCTGAGCAGGCTTGCCCCGTTGATGGTCTCGATGCTGTGCTGTCCACCGGGCCTGACCCGGACGAGTTCGCGCACCACGGCCTGGGGGATGGCATAGCGCTGGTCGTCGACAGCCACGATCAGGGCCGAGACGATGGCCAGAGTCAGCGGAATCTTGACCGTGAACGTGGTGCCGCGACCGGGCTCGGAGGCGATGTCGACCGCTCCTCCGATGGCATCGATGTTGGACCTGACCACATCCATGCCGACGCCGCGACCCGAGACACTGGTGACGCTGCTGGCGGTGGTCAGCCCGGCATGAAAGATGAACCGGGCGATTTGCGCATCCGTCATCCTGTCGACTTCGGCGGCGCTGGCGATGCCGGCATCGAGCGCCTTCTTCCGGATGCGCGCGATGTCGAGGCCCTTGCCGTCATCACTGATGCGGATGGTGATCGAGCCGCCCTCATGCGCTGCCACGAGACGGATGCGGCCCGTCTCCGGCTTGCCGGCAGCGAGGCGGTCCTCGGGCCGCTCGATGCCATGGTCGGCGGAGTTGCGCACCAT
>JALORF010000160.1 GCA_025459195.1 Beijerinckiaceae bacterium | reverse complement strand
GCCTGCTTCATGTCGGCCTCGACCTGGCCCCAGACGTTGGTGAACTCCTGTTCGACCAGCGTCGGTGGCAGTTCGAACGTATAACGCGCATCGAGCGCATCCAGCAGGGTCTTCTTGAGCTTGCGACGGGACTGGGCATCCATCTCGCGCTGGAGCTGGGCCCTGACGGCGCTCTTCAGCGCATCGAGGCTTTCAAGGCCGAAGGCCTTGGCAAGGTCGTCATCGATCTTGACCGGCTCCGGAGCCTGAACCGAGCTGACCTTGACCTCGAACGAGGCAGCCTTGCCGGCCAGGTTCGGGGCCTGATAGCCCTCTGGGAAGGTGACATTGACGGTGCGGGTCTCGCCAGCCTTGGCCCCGAGCATCTGATCTTCGAAGCCGGGGATGAACGAGTTGGAGCCGAGCACGAGGTCGATGTCCTGACCGGTGCCGCCATCGAACTTCACGCCATCGATCGAGCCGACGAAATCGATCACCAGCTTGTCGCCGGCCTCGGCCTTGGCCTTGTCGCCCTTTGGCGAGAACGACCGGTTCTGGCTGGCCATGCGTTCCAGTGCGCCGTCCACATCGGAATCCGGCACATCGGCGACGAGACGGGTCAGTGCCACGCCGGAGTGATCAGCGACTTCGATCTTGGGCAGCACTTCCACCGCAACCGTGAAGGCCAGATCGCCCTTCGCATCGAGAGCAGCTTCGATCTCGTCCTTGTTTTCGGGAAAACGCACCTTCGGCTCCATGGCGAAGCGCAGGGCGTTATCCGTCGAAATCCGCGTGTTGGCCTCGTTGACGGCGTTCTGCAGCACGTCGTTCATCACCGAACGGCCATACATCTTGCGCAGGTAGCCGGGCGGCACCTTGCCGGGACGGAAGCCGTTGATCTTGACCTTGTCCTTGAGGCCCTCGAGGCCATCGACCAGACGGGTTTCCAGATCGGCGGCGGTCAGCACCACCTTGAACTCGCGCTTGAGGCCCGTTGAGAGGGTTTCTGTCACCTGCATCGTGCTGGTCCGTTCTTTTCGAAAGCTGACTGTCCAAAAACTGCCGAAGCCGGGGCCGATGGCGCGGTGGCAAGCTGGCACGGCTGGCTGGTGCGGGCGGAGGGACTCGAACCCCCACGCCTTGCGGCGGTGGAACCTAAATCCACTGCGTCTACCAATTCCGCCACGCCCGCGAAGCCAAACCGTACCGTTGAGCCATCAGCCGACGACGGATTTGGCGTCCCTATAGCAGAGGTTCAGCCAAGTGCAGCAAAAAAATGCGCGCTGCCGACCGCGGCAGGGCGTCAGGCGCGCGGGGTCGCCTGCTCGGCGGGACGCAGCGCCTTGCCAAGAATGTGGCGCGACTGGCCGACGACATGGCGCGTCGAACCGACGATCAGCGGGTCGGCTCCGAAAACCACATCCGGGTCCTTGTTGGGATAGTCCAGCGAGGACAGGAAATGCTGGAGGCAGTTGAGCCGGGCGCGCTTCTTGTCATCGGACTTGACGATGACCCAGGGCGCATCGGCGGTGTCGGTGTAAAAGAACATCGCCTCCTTGGCTTCGGTGTAGTCATCCCACTTGTTGAGCGAAGCGATGTCGATCGGCGAGAGCTTCCACTGCTTGAGCGGATCGACCTCCCGGGACTTGAAGCGCCGGACCTGTTCCTCGCGCGTCACCGAAAACCAGTACTTGTAGAGCCGGATGCCGGTGCGGGTGAACATCTGTTCCAACAGCGGAGCCTGCCGCATGAATTCGAGATATTCCGCTGGCGAGCAGAACGACATGACACGCTCGACGCCGGCCCGGTTATACCAGGAACGGTCGAAGAACACGACCTCTCCGGCGGCCGGCAGATGCTCGACATAGCGCTGGAAATACCATTGCGTGCGCTCGCGGTCGGTGGGCTTTTCGAGCGCCACGACGCGGGCGCCGCGCGGGTTCATGTGCTCCATGAAGCGCTTGATGGTGCCGCCCTTGCCGGCCGCATCGCGGCCCTCGAACAGGATCACGACGCGCTCGCCCGCTTCCTTGATCCAGTTCTGGGCCTTCAGCAATTCGACCTGCAGTGCCGCCATCTGGCGGACATAGGCCCCTTCGGTCAGCCGGTCCGTGTAAGGATAGGCCCCGCTCTCGAAAGCGCGGCGGATCGTGTCCGGATCAGCCTCGGCCTGCCGCAGGGCCGCGCGGCGTTCGGCCTTGGTGGAGCGGCGGGTGACAAGGGTTTCCGGTGCCGCATCGGCCAGCGATGCGGCGGCGCGCCCAATCGGGCCGGCGCTGTCGACCGGCGTCTCCCGTTCGGGCATGGCTTCGGCAGATCTGTCCATGGCCGGCATCTTTCCTGTTCGCCTCGTCATCAAAACAACGGCATGACAGGATAGGCCGACTGTGGAATGCTGGCTTGACCTTGGTCAATTCCCGCCAGCCCTTCGGTGTCAGCGACCGGTGCTGCGCCTCATGCGGGTGATCCCCTTGCGGGCAGCGAACATGCGGCCATAGACATCGCCCGCCAGATCGGGGCGATAGCAGGCCTGGCCGAGCAGCGGCGCCCAATCATATTCGAGCGTATCGACGAGATCGAAGTCCGCCTTCAGCCGTGCCTCGCATTGCAGCCGGTTCTTGCGGTTCTGGTATTCGAGCAGCACGAGCGAGGTCCGGGACAGATCGACATGATCGAGCACATCCCCCTCGCCGCCCTCGATATCGATCTTGACGATGTCCGGCGAGGCAATGCTGGCCGGATCGACGACCGCCACCTCGTAGCTCTGCACCTGTGCGCCGGCCACGAAAGTATCGCCGGCATAGGCCGCCAGTCCCGATTCGCCATCCCCGGCAAAGCGGCTCATGAAGGTCGCGGTCTTCTGGCCACCGGGAAACAGGGCCGCATTGACCGGGGTGATGTCGCGCCGCAGATGCGTGTTGCGCTTGAGAAACTCGAATGTGCCGGGATGCGGCTCATATGAGGTCACGATGCTGCCCGGCCAGCGCGCCGTGGCCCACAGCGCGAAGGAGCCGACATTGGCGCCGATGTCGAGAATGTCGAGCCCGACGCCATCGAACCCGGCCTCGTACTCGCCTTCGAGCACATCCTTGATGGCCCAGTGCATGGCCTCCGGCACCTCAAGGCTCATCGGAATGCGTGCGATATAATGGTTCACGGAAGCTGGCCCCTAGCCGAAAGTCATCGCGGATGTTCTCGCCCCGTGGCCAGATGTAACGCGTCTGTGATCGCGGCGCAAAACCCGATTGGATGGGCGCATCAGGCTGGCGTGGCCCAACGCCACTGCCGCCAGCGCCGCTGCATGCACCAGGTCGGACGAGGCACGCGCCATCAGGATCTTTCCCGCAGAAGCGCCCGGCCCAACGCTGTCCTTGCAAAGCAGTCCTTGAGGATGGGGCAAATCCCGTGCGATGGAGCGGCATGAACACGCCACGCCACCTGCTTGCCCTCTCACGCCGCGCGGCCCTTGGCGGCCTGATCGCGGCGGCCTCCGCCCCGGCCCTAGGCCAGACGCGTTTGCCGCAAGGCGGAACCGCGCCCGCCAGTCCCGGCACTGCGCCCCCGCCCGCTGGCCAGCCGCGCGAGGTGCGGCACAGTCTCACATTTGCCCCGGCCAAGGCGCGGCTGAGGCCGACCCCGCCAGTGGATTTCGACATCTGGGGCACGGACGGCGTGGCCCCCGCAAGGCCATTGAGGATCAGGCTTGGCGACACCGCGCTGGTCAGCGTCAACAACCGCACCGACCAGCCGCTGGCGCTGCACTGGCATGGCGTGCGCGGACAGTCAGCCGGTGGCGACAACGCCTTGTGGCCCGTGCCCATCGCGCCCGGCAGCTCTGGCCTCTACAGCGTGACGCCGCCCGATGCCGGCACCTTCTTCTGGCGTCCGCTGGTGCAGGGCCAGTCGGGGCCGTTGCAGGATCGCGGGTTGACCGGGGCGCTGATCGTCGAGGAGGCGAGCCCGCCGCCGGTTGATCTCGATGTGGTCGTGATCATCGATGACTGGCTGCTCACCGACGACAACAAGGTTGCGCCATTCGAGCGCGGGCCGGGCCATGCGGCGGCTGGCCGGCTGGGAAGCTGGGTCACGGTCAATGGCCGCTCGGCGCCGGAGCGGATCACGGTGGCGCAAGGCGCAAGGGTGCGCCTTCGCCTGATCAGCGCCTGCAATGCCCGGCTGATGCGCCTGCGCTTCGATGGCATGCGGCCTTACGTGATCGCGGTGGACGGCCAGCCGACAGACAGTTTCGAGCCGCTGCGCGCCGCCCTGCCCTTCGCGCCGGGCACACGCTACGATCTGCTGATCGACGTGCCGGCAGAGGCTGGCGCGGTCGGCTCGGTGGTGGCGCAACTGGGTGGCGGCCTGCCGCTGGTGATGCTGACCACGAGCGACCGCAGCGTGACGCGCCCACCCCTGCCGACCATCGGCCCCATCGGCGAGAACCGGCTGCTGCCGGCCGCCGTGCGCCTGCAGGATGCGCACCGGGCCGAGATGCTGATCGAAGGAGGCGCGCGCGCCACCGCCGATGGCAAGCTCGATCTGGCCGGCGTCGATCCCGACGCGCCCTGGCGCATCAACGGAGCCCCCGGCGGGCCAAGCGCCAAGCCGCTGTTCAGCGTGCCGCGCGGCAAGCCCGTGGTGCTGGCCGTGACCAACCGCACGATCTGGACGCAGGTGCTGCATCTGCACGGCCACAGCGCCCGGCTGCTGCACCCGCTCGACGATGGCTGGGAGCCTTACTGGACCGACACCGCCCAGATTCCGGAAGGCAAGACCCTGCGCTTCGCCTTCCGGGCCGAATTCCCCGGCAAATGGCTGGTCAGCTCCGCCGTGACCGAACGGCTCGATGCCGGGCTGTGGGGCTGGTTCGAGGTGACGGGGTAAGCCGGGGGCTCACCGCCCCTTCAGCACCCGCATGAACAGCGCAAGGCCGATGCCGAAGGCGGCGCCGATCAGCGCGCCGCGCCACATGTTCTGCGGATTGAAACCGAACAGCAGGTTGCCACCCTTGATCAGGGGCACCAGCACGCCGTTTCCGAGCAGCCAGGGACCCAGCAGGCCAAACACGGCCCCGCGCCCCAGATCGTTGCCAAGCGGAATGCGGCCGCCGATGGCCGCGTAGAGCACGCCCCAAAGCCCGCCCCAGAACATGCTGTTGACAATGGCAGGCACCCCGAGCGGGCCCACAGAGCGCATCGACCAGGGGAAATTGGGAACAAGTTTCAACAGATGCAGGGCCAGGATCATCGCCTGATGAAACACCAGCACGGCGAGGGCCCCGGCCACGAACCCGATGATCAAGCGCCTTGTCATGGTGTCTGTCCTTGCCCTGTCTCGAGATGCCCGGAACGCTCCGATCCGGACTGCCTGCACAAACGGGCGGTTCGCCTCCGGAAGCCCGCGAGTGCCGCTTTTCAGGTTGGCACGCGGCGCTGACATCACAAAGCGTTTTGCGAAAAAAAGCGCCCTGAAGGCGGCTCGCAACCTGACCCGTGTCATCCCCGCCGGGCCAACAGGGCAGAAACGGGTTGCCAGGCTGAACTTTGGGCGGGCCCGTTCCCCTTAACCTTCCCCTTCCGCATCGCTATGGCCGGAGATGACGCCGCTGCGCTTGATGATCAGGCGGCGCTTGCGGGGCAGATAGACGCGACTTTCGTTCAATCTGCCTAAATGCGCGCCATACTGCCTCCGATTTGATCAGGACAAGCAAAGCCTTTATGCAGGCATCATGACGCTTCGTCTGGCTTGCCCTCATCCAAATGGTATGAGAAGCCTGCTCGCCATGGCCGTCTGGCAGGAGCTGTGAAGCATGAAGAAGATTGAAGCGATCATCAAACCGTTCAAGCTGGACGAGGTGAAGGAAGCGCTGCAGGAGATCGGCCTGCAGGGCATCACCGTGATCGAGGCCAAGGGCTTTGGCCGGCAGAAGGGCCACACCGAGCTTTATCGCGGGGCCGAGTATGTGGTCGATTTCCTGCCCAAGGTGAAAATCGAGATCGTGCTCAACGATGACCTGCTCGACAAGGCCATCGAAGCCATCAAATCCGCCGCCCAGACGGGCCGGATCGGAGATGGCAAGATATTTGTATCTACGGTTGAGGAAGCAATCCGCATCCGCACCGGCGAGACGGGGGCGGACGCGATCTGATCCAGCCTTTGCCGGCTGACTGCTGATTGGCAGACCCGAACCCACCACCACGAGGCCGGCTCCGGCCTCATTCCCGAAACTGAAGATGTTGAGGAAACACCGATGAAGACCGCCAAGGACGTCCTCAAGGCGATCAAGGACAACGACGTCAAGTGTCGATTTTCGTTTCACCGACCCGCGCGGCAAGTGGCAGCACGTCACCTTCGATGTGGGCATGATCGACGAGGACATCTTCGCCGAAGGCACCATGTTCGACGGCTCGTCGATCGCCGGCTGGAAGGCCATCAACGAGTCCGACATGATCCTCATGCCCGACCCGACGACCGCGACCATGGACCCGTTCTTCTCGGCCTCCACCATGTCGATCGTCTGCGACATCCTGGAGCCCTCGACCGGAGAGCCCTATGGGCGCGACCCGCGCGGCATGGCCAAGAAGGCCGAGGCCTATCTCAAGTCGACCGGCATCGGCGACACGGTGTTCATCGGCCCGGAAGCCGAATTCTTCATCTTCGATGATGTGAAGTTCGCGGCCGATCCCTACAACACGGGCTTCAAACTGGACAATGTCGAGCTGCCGACCAACGGCATGACCGACTATGAAGGCGGCAACATGGGCCACCGGGTCCAGACCAAGGGCGGCTACTTCCCCGTTCCGCCGCAGGACACCTGCCAGGACATGCGCGGCGAGATGCTGGCGGCCATGGCCTCGATGGGCGTCACGGTCGAAAAGCACCACCACGAGGTGGCCTCGGCCCAGCACGAACTCGG
>JALORF010000027.1 GCA_025459195.1 Beijerinckiaceae bacterium | reverse complement strand
GCTCCAGCCACGGGCCTGCGCCGTTCGGCTGAACCAGGGCTTGAGCGTGTCCTGTGCAATGACCAGCCGCTCGAACCCTTCCGGATCGAGATGGATCGGTTGCTGGGCCGTCTCGTGGGCGAGCATGATGTCGGCGCTGCCCGAGACGAGCGAGCCAACCAGATCGATGACATTGCCATGCACGAGCGCGCAGGTGGCGTGGCCCTGCGCCGTCCACCTCTGCCACCAGTCGCTGAACAGCGAGGTGGCAATCACATAGGGCAGGGCCACGCGCACATGGTCGCGCCCGAACACAGGCTTGCCCTCGATTTCGCTGCGTGCTTCGGCGAGGCGGCCCAGCAGGTCGCCGGCATGGATGCGGAACTGTTCGCCGGCCTGCGTCAGGGTCGGGGGAAAGGTGCCACGGTCGATCAGCGCAGCG
Organism: Beijerinckiaceae bacterium; assembly: GCA_025459195.1. Classification (GTDB taxonomy): domain Bacteria; phylum Pseudomonadota; class Alphaproteobacteria; order Rhizobiales; family Beijerinckiaceae; genus Allobosea. The sequence goes on along the minus strand of JALORF010000027.1, from coordinate 21,481 downwards.
CCTGCCCATGCTTCCAGAGACTGGATGCGGCGGCTGAAGGCCGCTTGCGAGGTGTTGCGACGCGCGGCAGCGCGGGTGAAGTTGCGCGCCTCAGCGAGGGCGAGGAAATCCTGAAGCCAGCGTGTATCCATCGGCGAATGCTCCTTCGGCGGGCGACGGGATGGCTGCCGCGACTGTCCGGCAAGGCCGGACGGCACAAGGGTTGCGGGTCAGCATCAGCCAGTGTCTGGCCCTAATCGCGAGATGATGCATTTTTTGCATCGCTTTGGGTAGCGATTCCGGACCCGGGGCGCACAGGCCTTGCGGATGTTGCGGGCTTTGCATTGGCCGCAGCGCTGCTTTGCAGGCACTCTTCCGGCACACAAGGTTCTGACTAGGCCGTGTCTGAGCAAACCTTGCCTGACCAAGCCTTGCCTGACCGAGCCTCGCATGCCTGAGCCTAGCCGCCGACGGAGTCTGCCATGCAGATCACACCTCCCTATCTGATGTTCCTTGGCGATGTGCCGGATCAACTCGCGGCCAAGACCGCGCACGGCATCGTCGACTGGCGGCCTGAATGGTGCCTCGGCCAGATGCGCCTGCCCGGCTGCGGGGCCGATCTGCATCTGGCCGACATGAGCATCGCCGACGCGGTGGCCGGCGGCGCACGGACGCTGGTGGTCGGTGTTGCCAATGCTGGCGGCGTGCTGCCGGCGCACTGGAGCCAGTCCATCGTCGCTGCCCTTGCGGCTGGCATGGATGTGGCCAGCGGACTGCACATGCGCCTGGGCGACAACCCGGCCATTGCCGAAGCGGCCCGGCAGCATGGCCGGAGCCTGTTCGACGTGCGCCATTCAAGCCAGCGCTTCGACACCGGCAAGGGCACGAAGAGGCCCGGATTGCGGCTGCTGACGGTCGGCACCGACTGTTCCGCCGGAAAGAAGTATACGGCGCTCGCCCTTGAACGGGAGATGCGCGCCCGCGGCTTCGATGCCGATTTCCGGGCCACGGGCCAGACGGGGGTGTTCATCTCCGGGCGCGGCGTTGCCATCGATGCGGTGGTGGCCGATTTCATCTCTGGTGCCGTCGAGTGGATCGCGCCGGCTGCCGACCCCGGCCACTGGGATCTGGTCGAAGGTCAGGGCTCGCTGTTTCATCCATCCTTTGCCGGCGTAACGATGGGCCTGCTGCACGGGGCGCAGCCCGATGCTTTCGTGGTCTGCCATGAGCCGACACGCACCACCATGCGTGGTGTCAGGCATCCCTTGCCGTCGATCACCGATGTCATCGACCTGACCATCCGCTGCGGCCGGCTCACCAACCCGGCCATCACCTGCACCGGCATCTCAATCAACACGCAGGCGCTGGGCGAGGCGGAAGCGCGGGCCTATCTGGACCGGCTTGCCGGCGAACATGGCCTGCCGGCGACCGACCCTGTGCGCTTCGGTGTGGGATCGCTGGTTGACAGGCTGGCGGCACTCTATCCGCAATCCACCCGCAAGCCGAAGGGTTGAACGGAGCATGACCGGGCCAGCAGCCAACGCATTCGGCGCGCTCGACCTTGATGTCGCCATCGAGCGTTTCCCCATCGCCGGGGCCTTCACCATCTCGCGCGGCAGCCGCACCGAGGCCGTCGTGGTGACCGCAACCGTGCGTGATGGCGTTCATGTCGGGCGCGGCGAATGCGTGCCTTATGCGCGCTATGGCGAGACCGTGGAAGGCGTCGCTGCCGATCTGTCCCGGCAGATGGATCGCCTCAGGCAAGGTGGAGACCAGGAGACGCTGACGGCGGGGCTGAAAGCCGGCGCTGCCCGCAACGCGCTCGACTGCGCCCTGTGGGATCTGGCGGCCAAGCGCGCCGGCCTGCGGGTCTGGGATCTGGCAGGGACGGGCGAGCCACAGCCGCTGATCACCTGCTACACGCTGTCGCTCGGTGATCCGGCCAGCATGGAAGCGGCGGCGAGGGCTGCCAGCATGCGGCCTCTGCTCAAGGTCAAGCTCGGTGGGGAGGGGGATGAAGCCCGCATTGCTGCGGTGCGCAGGGGTGCGCCCGAGTCGCGGATCGTGGTCGATGCCAACGAGGCCTGGACCGAGGCGAGCTTCGATGCCCACGTGGCGGCCTGCGTGGCTGCCGGCGTGGCGCTGATCGAGCAGCCCCTGCCTGCGGCGGCCGACGCGGCGCTGGCCCATCTCACAAGCCCGATCCCGATCTGCGCTGACGAGAGCTTTCATGGGCTCGATTCCCTGGCCGCGATCATGGAGCGCTACGATGCCATCAACATCAAGCTCGACAAGACAGGTGGCCTGACGGCAGCCCTGGCCGTTGCGGCTGCCGCCCGGGCCCATGAGATGCCGGTGATGGTCGGCTGCATGCTCGGCACCTCGCTGGCCATGGCACCGGCCATGCTGATTGCAGCGGGAGCAGCCTTCGTGGACCTCGACGGACCGTTGCTGCTGGCGAAAGATCGTGAACCGGGCTTGCGTTTCGAGGGCAGCACCGTCCACAGTTACGGCCCTGAACTCTGGGGTTAGAATATTGGCCGGGGCAGGCACCTCATCATGCCTCTCTCCGGATGAAGACGGCCTGGCATGCGGCACTTTCGCCGTGCAGGTGCAATCGTGACACAAGGGGAGAGACGTCACATGATCAACAGGATTTCAACAACGGCCGTCGCGGCCTTCGCCATGCTGGGAGCAGGGGCGGCCACCGCGCAGACCCTGGTGCCGAGCCCCACGCTGGATGCCATCCGCACCCGCGGCAGCCTCGAATGCGGCGTGCATGTCGGCGTGCCGGGCTTCTCGTTCCCGAACGACAAGGGCGAGTGGAGCGGGCTCGACGTGGATTTCTGCCGGGCGCTCGCCGCTGCCGTGCTGGGCGACGCCAACAAGGTGAAATTCACGCCAACCACGGTGCAGCAGCGCTGGCCGGTGCTACAATCGGGCCAGGTCGATCTTCTGTCGCGCAACACCACGATCACCTTCTCGCGCAACGCCTCGCTGGGTGTGAACTTCCAGGGCATCAACTTCTACGAGGGACAGACCTTCATTGTCCGCAAGGCCTCGAAAGCCACGGCCGCCAAGGACCTGGACGGTGCCTCGGTCTGTGTCGCGGCCGGCTCCACCGAGGAGAAGAACGCGGCTGACTGGTTCCGCGAGCGCAACCTCAAGGTCACGATCACGAACTTCCAGAAGAATGACGATGCCATCGCGGCCTATGACGCGGGCCGTTGCGATGCCTACACCGCAGGCGTCGGCGCTCTCGCCGGCCAGCGCGCCAAGCTCAAGACACCGGGTGACCACATCATCATGGCCGAGCCGATCTCCAACGATCCGCAGGGCCCGGTGACGCGCTATGGCGACGAGCGCTGGCAAGCTGTGGTGCGCTGGGTGCTGAATGGCATGATCGCTGCCGAAGCGCTCGGTGTGACCTCGAAGAATGTCGACGACATGCGCGCCAACTCCAAGAACGCCGAAGTGCGCCGTCTTCTCGGTGCCGAGGGCAATTTCGGGGCGATGCTCGGCCTGTCGAATGACTGGATGTTCAACGCCATCAAGGCTGTCGGCAACTACGGCGAGAGCTTCGAGCGCACGGTCGGCAGCGGCTCGACGCTGAAGCTCGAACGTGGCCAGAACGCCTTGTGGACCAAGGGCGGATTGCTGTTCACCCCGCCGTTCCAGTGAAAACAAGCGGCTGTTGCCGCCGTTCCGGCAAGCCCTTGCGGCTTGCTGCCAGACCGGACGCTTCGTGCCCTTGCCGCCTGGCGGTGAGGGCACAGGCCCCGGCCACAGATCCCTGACTGCCGGACAGGTCGCACCATGCTTCGCCGCCTCTACTATGATGCCAGGGTGCGCGATCTGTTCTGGCAGATCGCGATCAGCGTCGGGCTGGTGGCGCTGACGATCTTCTTCGTGCGCAACGCCTCGCAGAACATGGTCAATGCCGGCATCGCCTCCGGCTTCGATTTCCTGTGGCGCTCGTCGGGCATCGATGTGCCCTTCGTGCTCACCTCCTACACGGCATCGGACAGCATCTGGGCGCTGTTCTGGGCCGGTGTGGCCAACACGGTGTTCGTGTCCGTGATCGCCATGGTGCTGGCCACGATCATGGGCTTCCTGATCGGGCTGGCGCGGCTCTCCTCGCATTGGCTGCTGTCGACGGCTGCGGGAGCCTATGTCGAGTTCGTGCGCAACATCCCGCTGCTGTTCTTCGTGCTGTTCTGGTATTTCGGCGTGATTGCGGCCCTGCCACAACCGCGTGACAGCCTCGGATTTTTCTCCGCCATCTTTCTCAACAACCGTGGGCTGACCGTGCCGTCGCCGCTGGATGGCAGCGTATTCCGCTGGGCGCTGTTGGCGATCCTGCTGGCCTTTGCCGCGCAGTGGCTGGTCGCGCGCTGGGCGGCTGCCCGCAAGGCCCGCACCGGGCAGGATGCGCCAGTGATCGCCGCCGGCCTCATGCTGTGCCTCGCCGTGCCGCTGCTGGCGCTGGTGATCGCGGCCCGCGCCACCGGGTGGGACATGCCGCAGCCGGGCCGCTTCAACCTGAGGGGCGGTTTCGTCATCATTCCTGAGTTCGTCGCGCTGCTGGCCGCGCTTGTGACCTATACCGCCGGTTTCGTCGCCGAGATCGTGCGCGGCGGCATCGCTTCAGTGGTCAAGGGGCAACGCGAGGCTGCCGCTTCGCTGGGACTCAGGCCCGGCCAGATCCTTCGCTTCGTGGTGGTGCCGCAGGCACTCAGGGTGATGATCCCGCCGATGACCAGCCAGTATCTCAATGTGCTGAAGAACTCGTCGTTCGGGGCCGCGATCGCTTATCCCGATGTGGTCAGCCTGTTCATGGGATCGGCGCTCAACAACACCGGACAGGCCATCGAGATCATTGCGATGACACTGGCCGTCTACCTGTTCTTCGGTCTGATCGTTTCGGCCCTGATGAACTGGTACAACGCCCGGATCGCGCTGGTGACCCGATGAATCCGCAGGTCCGGTTGTCATCTCTCGCGCTGTGGCGGTCCCGGCTGTTCAGCACCCCGCTGGACAGCGCCATCAGCCTTGTGGTGCTGGCCGCTCTGGTCTGGGCGTTTGCGCCGCTGGTGCGCTGGGCGCTGATCAATGCCACCTGGGCGGGGGAAACCCGCGCCGATTGCGCGCCTGGCGGGGCGTGCTGGGTGTTCATCAAGGCAAGGTTCGGCCAGTTCATGTATGGCTTTTATCCCGCAGCCGAGCGCTGGCGGCCCAACCTGTTCCTTGGTCTGGTCGTTGCCGGCATCGTGCCGCTGTTCTGGCTGCACGGGCGCGCCAGACTGGCGCTCGGACTGGCCGCGCTCCTGGCCCTGCCGGTGCTCGGCGTCTGGCTGCTGGGGGGTGGCCTTGGCCTCAGGCCCATCGAGACACGCGACTGGGGCGGGCTGATGCTGACCCTGTTCATCGCCGTCTATGCCGGCCTGATCGCGGTTCCGCTCGGCATCCTGCTGGCGCTTGGCCGGCAATCGCGGCTGCCGCTGGTGCGCACCCTGTCGGTGGTGTTCATCGAGTTCTGGCGCGGGGTGCCGATCATCGCGGTGATCTTCCTTGCCTCGCTCCTGCTGCCGCTGATCATGCCGGCGGGCGTGGGGGTGGACCGTCTGGCGCGCGCCGTGATCGGGCTTGGCCTGGTCATCGCCGCCTACATGGCGGAAGCCGTGCGCGGCGGTCTGCAGGCCTTGCCGAAGGGGCAGGGCGAGGCGGCCTCGGCGCTCGGCCTTGGCTACTGGCAGACCACGGGGCTCATCACCTTGCCGCAGGCGCTGCGCATCTCCCTGCCAGCCATGACCAACGAGTTCATTGCGCTGATCAAGAACACCACACTGGTTCTGGTGGTGTCGATCCTCGATCTGCTCGGCATCGCGCAAGGCTCGCTGGCGGATCCTGCCTGGGTGGGCATGAACATGGAGGCCTACCTGTTCTCCGGCACGATCTACTGGCTGATCTGTTTTGCGCTGTCGCGCTGGAGCCGGTCGCTGGAAGCTGGCGGGCCGCGCTCGCATTGAGTGGCCGCGCCGGCGGCTTGCGCAGAAAATGGCGTCCCGGAAGGGATTCGAACCCCTGACCTACGGTTTAGGAAACCGTTGCTCTATCCTGCTGAGCTACCGGGACATCGCCATCCGTCTAGCATGATTTTGGCGCGGAGGAAGAGGGGCGCGCGCAGTGCGATGCGAGAACGCCGCACCTGTGCGCGCTTCCCGATCCTGCATGTGCCGATTGCGCGTGCTGCACTTGCCGACGCGTCCGATCTGCCGCACAGGGTAACGACCCCAGCGCATGCTTTCGAGGCCCTCATGTCCGCCACCTATGTCGAATTCGGGTTGATGGCTCTCGCCTTGCTGGCTGGCGGGGCTGCCACCGGCCTGCTGGCCGGGCTGTTCGGCGTGGGCGGCGGTGCCGTCATGGTGCCGATCCTGTATGAGGTGTTCGGCATTGTCGGCGTGGCGCCGGAGGTCAGGATGCCGCTGTGCGTCGGCACATCGCTGCTGGCGATCGTGCCTACCGCGATCAGTTCCTACCGCAAGCACCTGAGCAAGGGCATGGTCGATCAGGAGATCCTCAAGCTCTGGATCCTGCCTGTCCTCGTTGGCGTCATTGCCGGCAGCCTGGTGGCGCGCCATGCGCCGGCCGGCCTGTTCAAGCTGGTCTTTGTCTGTGTGGCGGCTGTCTCGACGGCGCGCCTGCTGTTCGGCAACGACCGCTGGAAGATTTCGGACACCTTGCCGTCGAACATGGTCATGCGGATCATTGGCGGGGTGATCGGGGCGCTGTCCTCGCTGATGGGCATCGGCGGCGGCCAGATCTCCAACATCTTCATGCTGCTCTATGGCCGCAACATCCACCAGGCCGTGTCGACATCGGCTGGCCTCGGTGTGCTGATCGCCATTCCGGGGGCGCTTGGCTACATCTATGCCGGCTGGCCGAAGATGGCGGTTCTGCCGCCCGGATCGCTTGGCTATGTCTCGCTGATCGCCTTTGCCTGCATCGTGCCGGCGAGCATCTTCACCGCCCCGATCGGTGCGCAATGGGCACACCGGCTGCCGCGCCGGAAGCTGGAACTGGGTTTCGGCATCTTCCTGATGCTGGTTTGCCTGCGCTTCCTCTACAGTCTCGTGACGGGAAGCTGATGCGAGAGGCCGGGCACGGTCCTGCTTCACGGGCCGCGCGACGGCCCCGGCTGCGCTCTTCCCACATCGCCCTTCCTGCGGCAGCGCTGCTCCTGCTGGCTCTGTCGCACCAGCCCGCCGCCGCTTGCTGGCAAGGAACCGGCGAGGCGCTGGCCGCTTTCGCCGGCCTGTCACCCGAAGGTGATGTCATGCTGCCGGGGGATGCCCGCGGGCGGCTGGCCGGCATCAGGATCGCGCCCGCCGATGTCGGTTCCGCCGGCCTGGGGGCCCTGCTGGCGGTATGGCAGGGGCAGGCGCTGCATGACGCCGGCGCGGCGCAGCCGGATCGCTGGGCGCGGCGGGCGGTGGTGGTCGGCGATGCCGGGCGCGGCGATGATCTGGCGCTGACGCTCGTGCAACACGGCCTTGCCATCGTCTGGCCTCCGGATTTGCCGCCAAACTGCCGCATTCGCTATCTTCAAGCTGAACGGCAGGCCCGCCTTGTCCGGCGCGGACGCTGGGCCGTGGCGGAATCGCGGCTGCTTGAGGCCGCCGATGGCGCGCGTGTGGCCCTGAAGGCAGGCGAGGTGGTGGTGATGGAAGGAAAGGTCATGCATGTTGGCCAGACGCGGACCACGACCTATCTCAATTTCGGCGCACGCCAGGTTGGGGCGAGTGCCGAGATTGCCATGCCGGTCTGGCGTGCTCTGGAGCGGCAAGGGTGGACAACACAGAGCCTGAGAGGCCAGAACGTCAGGGTGCGTGGTGTTGCCAGCCTCGGCCGTCCGGCGCGGGTGCTGGTTGACGATGCCGCATTGATCGAGTTTCAGGAGTGAACGGGGCAGCATGCGGGGCATGTCCAGGGTGATGCGGCGACAGACGTGGCAAGGACTGCAGGCAAGCCGGGGTGGCGGCGCGGCCCTGCGGTCCTGTGTCCTGGTGCTGCTCGCGTTGCTGGTCGCGGCCTGCGCTGGCGACAGGCCGGTTTTCCTGCCGCCTGAACCGCCGCGCCGCCCGGCGCAACTCGGCGACAGCGCCGCCCAGCGCGAACACCAGCGCCTGCTGGCCACGTTCGGCGGTGAGTACCGCGCGCCGGGTGTGCGCCGCATCATCGATGAGACCGTGGCCAAGCTCGCATCGGCCACCGGCTCGGGCAGCCTCTATGAGGTGACCTTGCTCAACTCGCCTGTGGTCAATGCCTTCGCGCTGCCGAGCGGCCGGCTCTACCTGACGCGTGGCCTGCTGGCACTGGCCAATGACCGGGCCGAGATCGCTGCCGTCGTGGCCCACGAGATCGCCCATGTGCAGGCGCGCCACGCGGTCGAGCGCGCCGAACTGCAGCAGCGCTCGGAACTGGTCAGCCGTGTCGTGGCGCAGGTGCTGGAAGACCCGGCGGCAGGGGCGCTGGTGCAGGCGCGCTCGAAGGTGAACATTGCCAGCTTCTCGCGCCAGCAGGAACTGGAGGCTGACCTGATCGCCGTGAAGGCCATCGCCGCAGCCGGGTTCGATCCTTATGGCGCGTCGCGCTTCCTCGCTTCGCTGGGCCGCACCACCAACCACAGGGCCATGCTGATGGGCGAGCGGCCAGGCTCGCGGGGGCTCGACATCCTGTCCAGCCATCCCTCGACCAACGAGCGCATCCAGTTGACGCTGGCCTCCGCCCGGCAGATCGCGGCACCCGGGCTCGGCGTGCGTGATCGCGACGGATGGCTGGGCGCGCTGGAAGGGTTGTCCTTCGGCGATGATCCCAAGGATGGCGCGGTGCGCGGGCGACGCTACATCAATCCGGCCCTTGGCCTGAGCTTCATCGCGCCCGAGGGCCTGTCGCTGGAAAGCACGCCTGATGCCGTGCTCGGCGTCGGCGGCAATGGCTCGCGGGCGATGCGCTTCGACTCCGTGCAACTGGAAGGCAACCAGTCGCTCGAAAGCTATGTCGGGGCCGGCTGGATCGAAGGCGTCACACCCGGGCCGGTCGAGCGGACGACGATCAACGGGTTGCCTGCGGCCTTTACCTCGGGGCGCGGCACGGACTGGACCTTCCGGCTGGCCGCGATCCAGTCGGACCAGCGCACCTACCGGTTCATCTTCGCCGCAAAGGGCGTGGACAGTGACCTCGACCGCAGTTTCAGGGCAGCGGTCTCGAGTTTCCGCAGGCTGACGCCAGGCGAGACGGCGAGCATCCGGCCGCTTCGCCTGCGCACGGTGGTGGCCTCATCGGCCGATACGCCAGCGAGCCTTGCCGCGCAGATGGCCAGCGATGACAAGGCGCTCGACCAGTTCCTGATCCTGAACGGGCTTGATCGCAACGCGGCGCTGACGCCGGGCCAGCGCTACAAGCTCATCGTGGAGTGATCCCCGGCCCCGGGGCATGCTCGCAGCAAACGCCATGGCGGCTTGTTCGCTGCACGCCGGGCAAGGCGGCCCTCGTCCGATCAGACGAGGACGGCCTCGGGATGGGCGTGACGCTCGATCAGGGCACGCTTGAGCTTTTCCAGCGCGCGGTTCTCGATCTGCCGCACGCGCTCCTTCGAGATGCCGAGCCGGTCGCCAAGCGCTTCCAGTGTCGCCTGTTCCTCATTCAGCCGGCGTTCGCGCAGGATGCGCAGTTCGCGCTCCGACAACACGGCGAGGGCGGCTCTCAGCCATTTCACGCGCCGGTCGCTGTCGATGCCCTCGCCCACGACCTCGTCCTGAAGCGGGGATGTGTCGGGAATGAAGTCCATGCGTTGGGCAGCGGAGCCAGAATCATCGTCGAGCAACGGCGCATTGAGCGACACGTCCGGGCCTGAAAGCCGGGCATCCATGGTCGCGACATCGGCCTTGGAGACACCGAGCGTGGTGGCGATCTCCTGATGGATCTTGTCGCTGATGCGTTCCTCGCCGCTGCGGGTCAGCCGTGCCCGAAGCCGACGCAGGTTGAAGAACAGGGCCTTCTGGGCCGAACTCGTGCCACCGCGCACGATCGACCAGTTGCGCAGGATATAGTCCTGGATCGAAGCCCGGATCCACCAGGTGGCATAGGTCGAGAAGCGGACCTCGCGCTCGGGCTCGAAGCGGGCGGCGGCCTCGAGCAGGCCGACATGACCTTCCTGCACCAGATCCGGCATCGGCAGGCCGTAGTGACGGAAACGGGCGGCCAGGGCGATCACCAGCCGCATGTGGGCGGAGGCCAGCCGGTGCAGCGCGTATTCGTCCTTGTTGTCCTTCCAGCGGACGGCAAGGGCGCGTTCCTCGTCCCGTTCAAGGAACGGCGCATTCATCGCTGCCCTCACGAAACTGCGCTGAACTCCGGCGACATCACTCATTGCCGCAACCCTCCACTGATACGTAATGTTACGGATCGTGAGGCTTGCTGGATCAGCGGCCTTAACGCTTTGTTTGGAATCGTCCAGTGGCGGGCCAAAAGAAAAGACGGGCGTGTCCTTCATGACCGGACACATGCGAACGCGCCTTTCGGGCCGGGCCGGACATCAAGCGCCACGCCTGATCATGAAAAAGCCCGGTGCCAGAGACACCGGGCTTGAAAAAAGTGCTGCAGGCCAGCCTGTCAGGCGGCTTCGGCCTCGTCCTGGCCCTCGTCAGACTCGGCTTCCTCGCTGCCCTTGGCGGCGCGGCGTGGCGACTTGGCAAGCTGGCCCTCGATCTTCTTGAGGGCCTCGGTGTCGGTGACGTTGTCGACCGCGGCAATCTCGCGCACCATCCGGTCCAGCGCAGCTTCATAGAGCTGGCGCTCGGAGTAGGACTGCTCGGGCTGTGCTTCCGAACGATGCAGATCGCGCACCACCTCGGAAATGGCGATGATGTCGCCCGAATTGATCTTCGCCTCGTATTCCTGCGCACGCCGCGACCACATCGTGCGCTTGACGCGGGCGCGGCCGGTCAGCGTGTCGAGAGCCTTGGTGACGACGGTTTCGTCGGCCAGCTTGCGCAGGCCAACGGTGGCGGCCTTGGCGGTGGGAACGCGCAGGGTCATCTTGTCCTTCGAGAAGCTCACGACAAACAATTCGAGCTTGAACCCGGCGACCTCCTGCTCTTCGATGGCAGTGATCTGGCCAACGCCATGGGCCGGATAGACAACGAATTCACCGGTCTTGAAACCGAGACGCGTCGTGCTCTTCTTGATGGTGGACATCTGGATTGACTCTCCTGTCGGTCTGCTGTCGCGCAGACAAAAAGTCCTCAGGCCCCCACCAAGCGATGAAGGCCACACTCCGTTTCGCTTGCGTGTTTGAAACGCCCGCGCACTCCCCCAGCCGGTCTGGTCTTCCGTGCCCCGCCGACACGCCGCAACCCCGGACCGCCCAAAGACACGGACCTGAACGACGACATCCTGTTGTGCTGAACCCCGATCAATCGGGAGCGTGGACACGAGAACTCGACTGTGTGCGCAGCATATCACAAAAAAGGCGGCGTTTCAAAGCATTCACGATTTGCTAACCACGTGCAGGGGCATCGTGGTTAACGCTTCGTGATGTGCATCCCGCCCGCTGGTCGGGCCGGTCAGTCGCCTTCGCCTGGATTGGGCGAGAAAAAGGCCTCGAACTTGCCCGGCTTGCCATCGAACGCCTTGGCATCGCCCGGAGCATCCTTCTTCTGGGTGATGTTGGGCCAGGACTTGGCATAGTCGCCGTTGAGCTTCAGCCATTGCTCGAGGCCCGGTTCCGTGTCCGGCTTGATGGCCTCGGCGGGGCACTCGGGCTCGCAGACGCCGCAATCGATGCACTCGTCCGGATGGATGACGAGCATGTTCTCGCCCTCATAGAAGCAATCCACCGGACAGACCTCGACGCAGTCCATGTACTTGCACTTGATGCAGTTTTCCGTGACGACATAGGTCATCGAAAATTCCCCGTTTGGCCGTTCAGGCTCTCGACCCGTGTCTGTAGACGTTGCTTCCGGGCCGTTCAAGAAAGGTATTCTGCTTATCCCGCACCCGGCTGAGAGGCGGGAATGACACCTGGATCACCAGTCTAGCCGATTTTCTCGTAGAGCGCTGCCACGCTGGCTGCGTCGCCTCGCCGCTCCCCCAGCCCGATCACGCGCACCACGGCGGTTTCGTGAGGCGCGGCGATGGTCAGCACGTCACCTTCCTTGAGAGCATGGGCGCTGGCGGTGATGCGCTTGCCGGCGATGCGCACGCGTCCAGCTTCGATCAGGTCCTGAGCAGCAGAGCGCGTTCGGGCAAAACGCGCGAACCAGATCCACTTGTCGAGACGCTGGCGTGGCTGCGGTGTGCTCAAGCGGGATCTCAGCCCTTGGGTTGGCCTTCGAGCTTGGCCTTGAGAGCCGCCAGCTTGGCAAAGGGCGAGTCCGGATCCGGCTGGCGGTCAGCCCGCGGCTTCTGGCTGTCATCGCGCAGCAGGCGGCTGTCGAAGCGCTGCTCAGGGCGAGGCCCGCGCCCTTCGCGGTTGCCAAAGGGTTTGCGCTCACCGTCATCCGCCCTTGGCCGGCCCTGTCCGTCGCGGCCACGATCCGGTCCGCCTGGCCTGCCAGCGTCGCGCGGCTTGCCGTCACGCTCGCGCATGGGCCGTTCACCGCGTGGAGCGGCACCGTCCTGGGGTTTGCGGTCCGGGCGGAAACGGCTGGCGCGCTCGGCATCGGCGGTTGCGGCTGGCACCGTTGCCGCGCCTTCAACCACATCGGGGGCCTTGTAGACGATGCGGCCGGGCCTTGGGCCACGATTTGGGGGTGTCTCGGAGGCGGCGCGAGGGGCACCCTTGCCGCGCCCGCGGCGTTCGCCGCGCGGGTTGTCGCGCCGCGCTCCCTGCTGGCCCTGGTGTTTGCGGATCGGCCGCCAGACTTCGATGTCCGCTTCGACCACAGGCGGCGCGCTGCCGGCAGGCTCGCCATCAGCCGGGGCTGCCGTGACGGGCGCATCATCGGCGCTGGCCATTTCGTCGTGGGGGGCAGCTTCTGCTGCCATGTCCTGAACGGACATGGCCTGCTCCGGGGCATCCTGGGCCAGAGTCTGCTCCGCCACGGCCGCCTCGGCTGCTTCGGAGGGGCCAGCTTCGCCCATCGCGGGCGCCGTGTCGTCGCCTGCCACTGCTTGCATGGCATCTGTCGCCGCAGGGGCAGCTTTGGCGGGCTCGGTGGGAGCCGCTGCGAGGAGCGGCACGGTGATGGCTGGTCCGGGCCGTGTCGTCACGGCATAGCCGAGTGCCTTCAGCACATTGGCGAAATCGGCACCTGAAGCCCCGACCAGCGAGGTCATCGCGCCGGTGATGACAAAGCCATCGCCGTCGGCAGCGCCGGCCGGCGGCTCGCCAGGGGTCACGCCGGGCCGATAGGCGATGGCGGGACGGATCAGGTCGGCAAGGCGCTCGAGGATGTCGACGCGAAGAGCGCGTTCGCCCGCCACATGGAAACCGGCGGAACGATACAGATCGCGCGCGACCTCCTTGTCAGCGGGAATCGACGTGCGACCGGACAGGGCCAGATGGGCGATGTCATCGCGGCCCTTCTGGTCAAGACCGCCATGCTTGAGCGCCCAAAGCTGCGAAGCCAGCGAGCGCGGCGCCGGCTTGAGCAGGAGCGGCATGTAAAGGTGATAGGCACCAAACCTGATGCCATGCTTGCGCAGCGCGGCGCGGGCATCCTGCTCGAGTGCCTTCACATCATTGGCCACCTTGGATCTGTCCAGCACGCCGAGGGCTTCGGAAAGCTGGAAGGCGATGCCGCGTGCGATCCCGGTCAGGTCGGGTGCATCTTCGAGCACCATGAGCGTGCCCAGATGGCGGGTGAGGTGCGCCTTCAGCCACAGCTCGAGGCGCTGTTCGACCTGCTCGCGAGCGGCAGGGGTCAGGGTGTCGTCGGCCATCATGCGGATGCGCGGCGACAGGATCTTCTCGCCGGCCATCAGCCGGCCCACCGGCTCGCCGTTCCAGCGGATCAGGCCGTCATTGGCCAGCACGATGCTGTCATCGCCGGCCAGCGACAGGCGGGCCGCGCGCGCTTCCAGTTCGCTGACAAGCGCCTTCTGCGCCGCAGCGTTGAGTGCCTTGGCTTCCGGCCCGGACGCATTCGCATCCGGAATGAAGTGGAAGCCGGACAGGCTGCCCACATGCTGGCCTTCGACCATGACATCACCGGTGGCGGTGACCTGTGCCTCGAGCATCGTGTTCTCCCGCAAGCGTCGCATCAGCACGGAGGTGCGGCGGTCCACGAAACGGGCCGCCAGACGCTCGTGCAGCGCATCGGACAGCTTGTCCTCTACCTGACGTGTCAGCCCCTGCCAATGCTCTGGATGCGGCAACCAGTCAGGCCTGTTGGCAACGAAGGTCCACGTCCTGATCTGGGCGATGCGGTTGGACAGGGTGTCGATGTCGCCATCGGTGCGGTCCAGCATGGCGATCTGGCGCTTGAACCACTCGGCCGGCACCACGCGCTTTTCCATCAGGAAGCGGTAGATGGTCGAAACCAGTTCGGCATGGATGTGCGGCGAGACCTTGCGGTAGTCCGGAACCTGGCAGGCATCCCAGAGTTTTTCCACTGCCTCGCGGCCATTGGCGAGGTTGCGCAGTTCGGGGTCGGCGCTGACGATCTCAAGGGCAATCTCGTCGTCGGCGGCAGGTGCCTTGGTCAGGCCCGCTTCGCCCGGCTGCACGGCCAGCGAGGCCTTCAAGGCGTTCAGCGAGCGGAAATCGAGATCGGGGTTGCGCCATTGCAATTGGCGCACGGCGTCGAACTGGTGGTTCTCGATCGCCTCGACCAGTTCCGGCTCGAAGGCCGGGCAGCGCCCCGTGGTGCCGAACAGGCCATCGCGCATGTTGCGCCCCGCCCGGCCTGCGATCTGGCCGAACTCGGCCGGGTGAAGCCGCCGGAAGCGGTTGCCATCGAATTTTCGGTCCGAAGCAAAGGCGATCTGCTCGACATCGAGGTTGAGACCCATGCCGATGGCGTCGGTGGCGACCAGGTAGTCGACATCACCGGCCTGGAACAATTCCACCTGGGCATTGCGCGTGCGCGGGCTGAGCGAGCCCATGACGACCGCAGCGCCGCCTTTCTGACGCCGGATCAACTCGGCCACCGCATAGACCTCGTCGGCAGAGAAGGCGACGATCGCGGCACGGGGCGGCAGCCGGGTCAGCTTCTTCTCGCCCGCAAAGCTGAGATGGGAGAGCCGTGGGCGCGTCACCACGCTGACACCGGGCAGCAACTGCTCGATCAGCGGGCGCATGGTGCCCGCGCCGATCAGCAGGGTTTCGGAGCGCCCACGCTGGTTCAGCAAGCGGTCCGTGAAGATGTGGCCACGATCAAGATCGGCTGCGAGCTGGATTTCGTCCACAGCCACGAAATCGACGTTGATGTCACGCGGCATGGCCTCGACGGTCGAAACCCAGAAGCGCGGCCGGTCGGGCTTGATCTTCTCCTCACCCGTGACCAGTGCCACTGCCTGAGCGCCGACGCGTTCGACCAGGCGTCCATAGACCTCTCGCGCCAGGAGCCGGAGCGGCAGGCCGATCATGCCGGTGGCATGGGCCGTCATGCGCTCAAGCGCATAGTGGGTCTTGCCGGTATTCGTGGGGCCGAGCACGGCCGTGACGCCACGGGTGCGCACGGAAGCAGGCAAGGAGCGCATCAGCATGGCACCGTCCAGTCATCACGGCTCCGGCAGCAGTGCAACTGTGATTGTCGCGGCATCCACGCCTCGTTGTCGCAGGGGGCCTGGTCCGTTCCGGCGCAGCAACGGAACACGCGTGGAACGAAACCGGCCCGAATCGCTGACGGCCCTTGAGTCCGGGTTTGTTCCCATGTCCGGAAGGCCCGGTGATGGTGCAGGCATTCCGGGCGTCGTGATGGCCCGCTCACGCTCCGGGCGGGGTGAAGAGCGAGTGGCGGCGTGAACCCGTCAGTTCGCCGAACTGGTGCGCTGGGGCCGTGCCGGCGTGGTGGAGCCGGTCGCCGTGGCCATCATCGCCGGCTCGAAGCTGGTGGCCTCGATCACGACCATGCCGATCTCGCTGCGCACGGCGATACGGTACGGCGCGACGAGCCGTGTGCCGGCCACTGGTGCCAGCCAGGCCTCGATGTCGCGATTCTCCGCCATGTAGCGCGTGGCCTTGCCATCACGGTGGCCGGCAATCGGGATGTAGCGCGCCTTGCAGACGGCCACAGGGCCGGCATAGCCCTTGCCCTTGACGGTGCGCGTGCCGGCAAAGCTGAGCGCGATGTCGTAGCGGGCGTTGCCGTCGAAGATCTGGATCTGGCGGTCGCAGGCCGCAGCCGAGATCGGGTCCTGCCCGGCGGCCACCGGCATCAGCAGCGCGCTGACCGGATCGGTGATGCCGCGCTTGTGTGCCTCGGTGAGCGGAATGGCATCGGGCTTCTTGATGACCGGGGGCACGATTTCAACCGCTGTGGCGTTGCCTCCGCTCACCGCCATGCGCACGGTGCGCGCTTCCCGTCCGTTCGAGCCTGAGGCCGCATAGCCCGCGGAGGCTGTCTTCGTGCCGTTCAGCGCGCCGCTGGCCGAGCCGGCACCCTTGCCGCCGGTGACCATGCCGGCCAGTCCCGTCAGGCGTGCCTGGACCTCGATCTTGTAACGCGCATTGTCGATGGCTGCGGTGACGTTGGCCGTGCCGATGGGCAACCCGATCAGCGACACGCCATAGCGGGCTTCCCAGGTGCCAGCCGCCGGGCTCTGGGCTTCGGCATGCGACAGGGCTCCGGCCAGAAGCACGGGGATCGACAAGAGGGCTGCGGACACGCAACGCATGGGCTCAACTCCGGCCTGCTGCACTGTGATGCTGCCGAATCGGTCACCTGACCGGCACGCATGGTTAACCGTCACTAACCTGCAAATCCTCAACGGGACATGAACCTGCCACGGCAGGAGGCTGCCGTCCGATCACTTGTTCTTGACGCGCCCGGCTGCTTGCGGCATAGACCGCCCGACTGGGACTTTATCCGGCTCTCGCTGGCCGATGCGTTTGCGCGCGTCGGCGGTTTTGTTTGAGGGCCCTGATCGCCAAAGGAAGATTGTCATGTCGCGTCGTTGTGAACTCACCGGCAAGGGTGTGCAGGTTGGCCATCTGGTCAGCCACTCGAACATCAAGACCAAGACCCGGTTCCTGCCGAACCTCGTCAACGTGACCCTGACATCGGATGCGCTCGGCCGTTCCGTGAAGATGCGCGTCTCGGCCAATGCCCTGCGCTCGGTCGATCATCGCGGCGGTCTCGACGGTTTCCTGCTCAAGGCCAACAATGACGAGCTGTCGACCGGCGCGCTGTCGCTCAAGCGCGACCTCCAGAAGAAGCTCGCGGCAGCAAGCTGAAGCCGATGCCCGGTTTGGGAAAAGGCGGCCTTCGGGTCGCCTTTTTCGTTTCCGGCCATGCGTCTGATCAGCGCGAGTGTTTGGCACCCGGCTGTCAGCCGGCCAGCTCGAACTCCAGCACGATTGTGCGCTGCAGGCTCGAATAGTTGTCGTCGGAAATCATGGTCAGGATGGTGCGGCCGGCTTCGCGGTGGATGGCAAGCCCTTCCATGTTGTCGATCTCGTGGGCCAGGTCGAGATCGACCAGCAGCGCGCCTTCCAGCACGGCACCCGGCCTGAGGCTGCGGGCGGGAACCCGGCGAACGCGCGCTCCAACACCGCGCCAGGGGCGATACCACCGCTCCAGCACCAGCATGTCGCCATCGGGCAGGAAGGCGAGGTCGGTCACCTCATAGCCATCCTTGAGCCCATAGCTGAACAGGCCTGGCTCCGGCCCACCCACCAGCACGCCCAGGCTCGGCGCATCATGCTCGCCAGAGCGTTCAGTGATGGCGACGATGGCTCCTGCCATCGGGCTGCCTGGCGGCGCAACACCGATAGCCTCGAAGCCCCGGTTCGAGGGCAGGCGGCGGGCTTCGGAGGGCAGGCGCACCGGCATGCCGCGCGCAGCCGTGCCGCGCCGCGCCCAGTCGAAACGCAGGATCTCGTGGCTCCGTTCGACGCCGACATAGGCCACGCCGCCATCGATGCAGAGGGCTTCGGTGTCATAGGAGCGTGTCCGGGAAAGCGGCCGCCCCGAGGCGTTGAGCATGGGGGACAGCGAGGCGGCCTCAAGGCCGCTCAGCCGCCCGGCCTCGCGCCTGAGGTCGGCTGTCAGCCAGTGGCCCGAATCGGACACGGCCACCAGCCGGCCACCATCCGGGCTGCGCCACAGGCCGGAGAAGCCGCCAAAGACGGGGTTGGGTGATGACAGGACCAGACCGCTGCGGAAGACCAACGCACCGAAGCGTGTCTGGCCCGGCGAACGCGCCAGCAGTGAGGTGATCCGTGTCGCCGAGACGGCGATGTCCTCGCCATCAAGGCCTGCGAGCCGTGGCCTGGCTGCCGCCGCCCCTGGACTGGCCAGCGCACCCAGACCGAAAGCGAGGCCGGCGAGCGCGGCCCGCCGGCTGAGCTTCACGACATCCTCCGGGCCGGCTGACGCCCTGACCCGGCCGCCTGGTTGTCCTCGAACAGTTCCGCCAGCTTTTCGGTCATCACGCCGCCGAGTTCCTCGGCATCGACGATGGTGACGGCGCGCTTGTAATAGCGCGTCACATCATGGCCGATGCCGATGGCAATCAGTTCGACCGGCGAGCGGTTCTCGATCTCGCCGATGACGTGCCGCAGATGCTTTTCGAGATAATTGCCGGCATTGACCGACAGGGTCGAGTCGTCGACTGGCGCCCCATCCGAAATTACCATCAGGATCTTGCGCTGCTCGGGGCGTGCCAAAAGACGCTTGTGGGCCCAGTCCAGCGCCTCGCCGTCGATGTTCTCCTTGAGCAGGCCCTCGCGCATCATCAGGCCGAGATTCTTGCGGGCCCGCCGCCAGGGCGCATCAGCCGATT
Source organism: Beijerinckiaceae bacterium (assembly GCA_025459195.1). Taxonomy (GTDB): domain Bacteria; phylum Pseudomonadota; class Alphaproteobacteria; order Rhizobiales; family Beijerinckiaceae; genus Allobosea. The sequence goes on along the minus strand of JALORF010000027.1, from coordinate 2,545 downwards.
TGTAGATGATGTGGCGCAGATCGTTGAGGCGGCCCGGTGTGGCCGGCTTGCCGGCCTGCAGCCAGGCTTCGCGGCTTTGTCCGCCCTTCCAGGCCTTGGTGGTGAAGCCCAGGATCTCGACCTTGACGCCGCAGCGCTCGAGCGTGCGCGCCAGAATGTCCCCGCAGGTGGCCGCCACCGTGATCGGCCGGCCACGCATCGAGCCGGAATTGTCGATCAGCAGCGAAACCACCGTATCGCGGAAGTTGGTGTCCTTCTCGCGCTTGAACGACAGAGGCTGGTAAGGATCCAGGATGATCCGGGTCAGCCGCGCCGGATCAAGCGCGCCTTCCTCCAGATCGAATTCCCACGAGCGGTTCTGCTGCGCCATCAGCCGCCGTTGCAGACGGTTGGCCAGGCGCGCCACGACGCCTTGCAAGCTGGCAAGCTGCTTGTCGAGATAAGCACGCAGGCGCGTCAGTTCCTCGGCGTCGCACAGTTCCTCGGCCTCGATCACCTCGTCATGCTTGCTGGTGTAGGCCTTGTAGTCGGGGCCCTTGTGCTCGTTGCCGCGCATGTCGCGCTGGCGCGGGGCGTCGCCTGCTTCTTCGGAGTCGACCTGATCCTCGTCCTCGCGCCAGTCGCCGCTTGGCGCATCGTCGGATTCAGAGGCACCTTCCTGCAACTCGTCGGCAGAGTCCTCGCTGACATCGACCTCGGCCTGCTGGCCCTGGCTCTGGTCCTCGGCCTCGCCGTCGTCCTGCTCCTGCTCCTGCTGTTCGTCCTCGTTGTCCTCGGCACTGTCGTCATCGTCAGGGCTCGAGGTCATCTCGTCGGCCATGTCGAGTGACGAGAGCAGATCGCGCACCGCGCGGGCAAAGCCGCGCTGGTCCTCGATCGCGCCGGTCAAGGCGTCCAGCTCGGCACCGGCCCGTTCCTCGATGAAGTCGCGCCACAGGTCGACGATCTTCCGGGCGGAGGGCGGGGCCTGCAGCCCGGTCAGTTTCTCGCGCACCATCAGCGCAACGGCATCCTCGACGGGGGCATCGGCCCGGTCGGTGATGTCCTCATAGCGCGCGCCGCGATGATACCTGTCTTCCAGCATGGCGCTGAGGTTGCTGGCGACGCCCTCCATGCGGCGCGCCCCGATGGCCTCGACGCGGGCCTGTTCGACCGCATCGTAGACCGCCCGTGCGCCGTCTCCTTCCGGCATCATCTTGCGATGCACGGTGGCGTCGTGGCAGGCCATGCGCAGCGCCATCGAATCGGCATGGCCGCGCAGGATGGCGACATCGCCGGGGGTGAGCTTGCGCGGCGGCTCGGGCAGGCGGGCCCGGCCCGGAATCAGCGACGGCTTGTCGGCAGCGAAGGTAATTTCCAGTTCAGGCTGGCGCGCAATCGCCTTCAGACACGCGGAAACCGCCCTCTTCAAAGGTTCGGTCGGCGCTTCCTTGGGCTGGCCGGGCTTGCGGTTGGAGAGGGTCATTCGGCAGCATCCTGACCTGTCAGGGTCTTGCTGAGCCAATAGCAGGCATGACCTTCCGGATAGGGCGACAAACTGCCGAACACGGCATAGCCGCGCCGCTCATAGAACGGGCGCGCCTGCCATGAATAGGTTGTGAGATGGACGCCCCGCGCACCGAGGTCGAGGGCGTGCGCCTCTAGCGCATCCATGACCCGCGTTCCGATCTGCTGGCCGCGCAAGGCTTCGCTGACCCAGAACAGGTCGACATAGACCCAGCCGTGCCAGTAACGGCCGACGGCACCACCAACGATGGCCTCGCCGTCACGCACGCTCACCGCAACCGGCTGGCGGCCACCATCGCCAAGCAGCGCTGTGTTGTAGGCCACAAGCCCGTCGAGGACCGCCTTGTGGACCTCGTCAAACCGGGTGTCGACCTGAACGGTGGCCATGCTGCTCTCTTCAGCTCAGCGCCACGTTCACGGCGCTCTCGGGCAGTTCCTTGCCGAAACAGCGCTGGTAGAATTCGGCCACGAGCGTGCGTTCCAGTTCGTCGCACTTGTTGAGGAAGGTCAGCCGGAAGGCAAAGCCGATATCCTGGAAGATGTCGGCATTCTCGCTCCAGGTGATCACCGTGCGCGGGCTCATCACGGTGGACAGATCGCCGTTCATGAAGGCATTGCGGGTCAGGTCCGCGACCCGGACCATCTTGGAAACAATGTCCTTGCCGGCGGGCGTGCCCTTGTAGTGCGGCGACTTGGCAAGGACGATCTCGACCTCGTTGTCATGGGGCAGGTAGTTCAGTGTCGAGACGATCGACCAGCGGTCCATCTGCCCCTGGTTGATCTGCTGGGTGCCGTGATAGAGCCCCGACGTGTCGCCAAGGCCGACCGTGTTGGCGGTGGCGAAGAGGCGGAAGGCGGGGTGAGGGCGGATCACGCGCTTCTGGTCGAGCAAGGTCAGCTTGCCGGACTGCTCCAGCACGCGCTGGATCACGAACATCACGTCCGGGCGGCCGGCGTCATACTCGTCGAACACCAGCGCGATGTTGTTCTGCAGCGCCCAGGGCAGGATGCCGTCCTGGAACTCGGTGACCTGCTTGCC
>JALORF010000159.1 GCA_025459195.1 Beijerinckiaceae bacterium | reverse complement strand
CGGCCAGTTCTACCTGCACACATCGCCGGAATTCGCCGCCAAGAAGCTGATCGCTGCGGGCGAGACGCGTATCGTCGATTTCGCCCGCGTCTTCCGCAATCGCGAGCGCAGCGCGCTGCACCATCCCGAGTTCACCATGCTCGAATGGCTCGTCTTTCGCGGTCTCGCCATGGACCCTTTCGCCGTGCCTGACAGGCTGACGGTGGCCGAAGCCTTCGCGCGCCACACCGGCATAGACCTGATGGCGACCTGCACCGGCGAAGCGGGCCACGATACTGCCGCGCTGGCCAGGCAAGCCCATGCCATCGGGCTCAGGACAGCGCCGGACGACACCTGGAGTGACATTTACAGCCGCATTCTGGTTGACCGGATCGAGCCGCACCTTGGCATCGGGCGCGCCACCATCCTGTGCGAGTATCCGATCAGCGAGGCGGCACTGGCCCGGCCCAAACCCGGCAACCCGGCCGTGGCCGAGCGCTTCGAGCTTTACGCCTGCGGGGTCGAACTGGCCAACGCCTTTGCCGAACTGACCGACCCGATCGAGCAGCGCCGCCGTTTCGAGGCGGACATGAAGGAAAAGCTCGCCATCTACGGCGAAAGCTATCCCATCGACGAGGACCTGCTCGCGGCCTTGCCGCTGATGCCGCCGACATCGGGCATTGCGCTTGGGCTCGACCGGCTGGTCATGCTGGCTGTTGGCGCGAGCCGGATCGACGATGTGATCTGGACGCCAGTCGCGGAACCCGTCATGACCGCGCCATGAATTCAGATGTGAGCCTCCCGGACCACGCTCCTGCCGGACGCAAGGCCGGACCTGCTGGCCGTGCTGGTGGCGAGACGTTGCGCGGCATCGATCAGTTGGTGACGGCAGGGCTGGTGCCAGCCGGAGCGGCCAGCACGCTGGGCGAGGTGGCCCGCCGCTATGCCATTGCGATCACGCCAGCCATGGCGGCGCTGATCGACCCGGATGATGCGGCCGATCCGATCGCGCGGCAGTTCATTCCGGATGTGCGCGAGCTGAATTCCATGCCAGTGGAGCTATCAGACCCGATCGGCGACGAGACCCATGCGCCGGTCGAAGGCATCGTGCACCGCTATCCGGACCGGGCGTTGATCAAGATGCTGCATGCCTGCCCGGTCTATTGCCGCTTCTGCTTCCGCCGCGAGATGGTGGGGCCCGGCGGCAAGGCCCTTTCCGGTCCTGCCTTCGACCGCGCCATGGCGTATCTCGCCGGCCAGCCGGGCATCTGGGAGGTCATCATCACCGGTGGCGACCCCTTCATGCTGTCGGAACGCCGGATCGAGACGCTGATGCAGGCGCTTGCCGGCATGCCGCATATCACCGTGGTGCGTTGGCACACGCGCGTGCCCATGGTCGATCCGGCGCGGGTCACGCCCCGGCTCGTCAGGGCGCTGAAAACCGGCGGCAAGGCTGTCTACGTCGGCATCCATGCCAACCATCCGCGCGAGTTCAGCCCGGCGGCAAGGTCCGCCATCGGCCTGCTGGCCGAGGCCGGCATCGCGCTGGTCAGCCAGAGCGTGCTGCTGAAGGGCATCAATGCCGATGCGACGACGCTGGCAGCCCTGATGCGGGCCTTCGTCGAGAACCGGGTGCAGCCCTACTACCTGCACCATCCCGATCTGGCGCCCGGAACGGCCCATTTCAGGCCGACCATTGCCGAGGGGCAGGCGATCATGCGCCAGTTGCGCGGGCACCTGTCGGGGCTGGCGCAGCCAACCTACGTGCTCGATCTGCCGGGAGGCCATGGCAAGGTGCCGATCGGCCCCGGCTTCCTGAGCCTTGAGGCCGATGGTCGCCACCATGTCACGGATCGCATGGGCACGGTCCACATCTATCCGCCCGATGTGCCGGCGAACGCCATGACCGATGCCTCATGAGACCGGCACGATGACCGGGACTGTGCCGACGCGCGCGGCAGGAGAGCACCCGACCTTGCGGCATGCAGCCGTGATCGGGGGTGGTCCTGCGGGCCTGATGGCAGCCGAGGAGCTGGCACGGGCCGGGCTGTCGGTCACCGTGCATGAGCGCATGCCCTCCGTCGGTCGCAAGCTCCTCATGGCAGGTCGCGGCGGGCTCAATCTCACGCATTCCGAGCCAGTCGAGCGCTTTGTGACGCGCTACGGCACTGCGAAGGACTGGATCGCACCGATGCTGGAGGTGCTGTCGCCGGCTGCGCTGACCCGGTGGTGCGAGGGTCTCGGCCAGCAGACCTTCGTCGGCTCGTCGGGGCGGGTCTTCCCCAACACGTTCAAGGCGTCGCCACTGCTCAGGGCCTGGCTGTCGCGCCTCGAACATCTGGGCGTGCGCATCGTGACCCGCGAGACATGGCAAGGCTGGGGCACTGATGGCAGCCTGGTTTTCTCAGGGCCGGATGGACCGCTCACTGTCAGGGCCGATGTCACTGTTCTGGCACTGGGCGGAGCGAGCTGGCCACGCCTTGGCTCCGATGGCGGCTGGGTCAATGTGCTGCGCGATGCCGGCGTCGCGGTGGCCGATCTTGTTCCGGCCAATGTCGGTGTGCTGATCCGCTGGTCGGATGTTCTGGGTGGGCGCTTCCATGGCGAGCCGCTCAAGCGCATTGCCATCACGCATCAGGGGCGCACGGTGCGCGGCGAGGCCATCCTGACCCGTGGCGGCCTTGAAGGCGGCGCCATCTACGCGCTCGGGCCACAGATCAGGGCGGCGCTTGAACAGGACCAGCAGGCACACCTGCTGCTCGACCTGCGCCCGGACCTGGCCGAGACCGCGCTGGCGGCCCGGCTTTCAGGACCGCGCGATGGGGCTTCGCTTGCAACCATCCTGCGCAAGCGGGCCGGGCTGTCACCCGTTGCCGCCGGCCTGGTGCGCGAGGCAGGGCCGGTGCCAGCCGAGCCCGAAGCGCTGGCACGACGCATCAAGGCAGTCCCGCTCATGGTGACGGGGTTGTCAGCCTTCGACCGGGCGATTTCATCGGCAGGCGGGGTGCGGCAATCGGCCGTGGACGACCGGCTGATGCTGAAGGCGAGGCCAGGCGTGTTCGTGGCCGGCGAGATGCTGGACTGGGAGGCCCCAACCGGGGGCTATCTGCTGCAGGCCAGCTTCGCCAGCGGGCTCATTGCGGCCCGTGGCGCACTGGACTGGCTGGCGAGCCAGCCAGACACCTGACGGGGCCGCTTCAGCGGCGGCGGGGCGGCGGGCGGCGGTTGCCACCGGCTGGCATGCCCACGGCAGCGGTCTTCTGGCGGAAGTTGATCCGGCCACGATCCAGATCATAGGGCGACATTTCGACGACGACGCGGTCTCCGGCGATGGTCCTGATCCGGTTCTTCTTCATCTTGCCGGCGGCATAGGCCAGCACTTGTCCAGCTTGACGCGGAAATGGCCGTCCGGCAGCACTTCGGCGACAGTTCCATCAAACTCGAGCAGCTCTTCCTTTGCCATCCAGGCTCCATCCGATCTCAGTGTTGGCGGTCTTCGGTCTGCGCACGCGCGCTGCGGGGCCCGCTTCAGCCCGCTTCTGTGCGCTGCTCATAGCGCTTTGCGCGGCAAAGGAAAAGCGCCATGACATGAGGGCGCGCCGTTGCCGATGACAGCCACGAAACGCCCGCTTCACCCGAGGCTCGCCGCATGTTGACCGATCCTGCCGTCACGCTGGGCACATCCGCCTTCACCGCCCGCCTGTCACCGGCCCATGGCGGCATCATCACGGCGCTGGACTGGACCGCGCCCTCGGGCCGCCGCCAAGCCCTGCTGTTCAGCCCCGATGGCGCGCAAGCGGGCACGGCGGCACCGAACCGCTTCGGGCTGTGGCCGATGGTGCCCTTCGCGAACCGCGCCTTCGGCGGGCTGGTCGATGACGGCGAGCAGGCGCTGCACCTGCCGATCAACGATCCGGCCATGAATGCCACGATCCACGGCTTTGGCTGGCAATCGGCATGGGTGGTGCAGCGCCTTGAGGCTGACCGGATCACGCTCGAGCATCAGCGGGCGACAGGCGACGATCCTTATCGCTACCGGGCCGAACTGACGCTGACGCTGGCAAATGACCATGTGCGCCTTGCTCTCAGCCTTGCCAATCTGGGGGACCGCGTGCTGCCCTTCGGCGCGGGTTTCCACCCGTGGTTTCCCTGCGCCGATGACACGGAACTGGCGATGTCGAGCCGGCGCGAACTCGTGCTCGGCCCCGGCTATCGTGCAACCGGCGCACGCAGCCTGCCCGATGGCGGGCCGTTCGCGGCAGGGCGTCCGATCCGGCAGGTTGGCGAACTGGCCGTCAGCTATGTCGACTGGGTCGGCGAGGCCGTGTTTTCCACCCCCTCCACCGGTCTGGCCATCATCGTCGATGCCAGCGACAACTTCCGCCACCCCGTGCTGTGGACCCCGCCCGGCTCGGGCTTCGTCTGCCTCGAACCCCAGAGCCACGGCATCGGCGCGCCGAGCGACGCGGCGGCCCGCGCGGTCACACCGCTGCGCGCCCTTAAGCCAGGGGAGTGCCTTGAAGGCTGGATGACGATCACGCCGCGCGAGGTGTGAGCGCCAACAGCGCCGCTGTCAGGCCTTGAAATGCTTTGACAGCTTGAGGGATTGTCCCTGGTAATTGGACTTGAGGTCCGCGCCGTAGAGCGCCCGCGGGCGTTTGGCCATGCGCTCATAGACGAGCCGGCCCACGATCTGCCCGTCCTCGAGGATGAACGGCACATCCCGCGACCTGACCTCGAGCACGGCGCGCGCGCCTGATCCGCCAGCACCGGCATGGCCGAAACCTGGATCGAAGAAACCCGCATAATGCACGCGGAACTCGCCGACCAGCGCATCGAACGGCATCATCTCGCAGGCATAGTCGGGCGGAACATGCACAGCTTCCTTGGAGGCCAGGATGTAGAAATGACCCGGATCGAGGATCAGGGAGCCGGTGCCGTCGGCATCGAGCCGTTCCCAGAACTCGGCCACGGGATAGGCCCCCACCCGGTCGACATCGACCAGGCCGGTGTATTTCCTGGCGCGATAGCCAATGATGCCGTCGAAGCCGGACAGATCGACGCTGACGGCCACGCCGCCCTGGATGTTCGGCTCGTGCGCCGCCACCAGCGTCTCCTGTCGGTGCAGGCGCAGCAGTTCCTCATCGCTGAGCCGTGCCCCGCCGCTGCGAAAGCGGATCTGGGAGAGGCGGGAGCCGGTGCGCGCCAGAATGGGGAAAGTGCGCGGGCTGATCTCGATGTAGAGCGGGCCGTGATAGCCATCTTCCACCACATCGAACTCGCGCGCCCGGTCGGTGATGATGCGCGTGAAGACATCGAGCCGACCGGTGGAGCTCTTCGGATTGGCCGCCGCCGCGAGCCCTTTGGGCAAAGCGAGGCCTTCCAGAAGTTCGGCGATGTAAACGCAACCGGTTTCGAGGACGGCTCCCTGGCTGAGATCGATCTCGTGCAGCGCGACCTGTTCGAGCCGCTGCGCCAGCAGCCGGTCACGGCCGGGCAGGAAGCTGGCCCGCACCCGCCAGGCCCGCCGGCCGAGCCTCAGATCGAGGCTCGATGGCTGGATCTGACCTGCCACAACGGGGCTGGCCGTCGTGATGACACCGGCTTGGAGGAAACCTGCAATGGTCTCGTCGGACTGGATGCCCGGCAGGATGGCAGGCATGTTGGCGGGCGGAACGGCGGACATGGGTTGTTCTTGAATCAAGTGGCCGAAAGCGCAACAGGCCGGCGACGGCCTGCGCTCAATCGCGGAAAGTTGTCCACGCGATTATCGAACGGCTGAGCGCGGTGACGAACACCAGCGCAGCGAAGCCAAACGCCAGAACCGCGAACCAATCCGGCAAGAGCAGCATCGCGATGAAGACAGCGATGGTTTCTGATCCTTCGGCCAGCCCGGCGGTGAAGTAGATGGTCTTGTGGCCGCGCGAGGCCGTTTCCAGCCCGCGCTTGGCCGCGATCGCCGCATAGGCCAGGAAGGTCGCCGCATTGACATAGAAGCTGAACAGCAGGACGGCGACGGCCACCGCGTTGGCAGAAGGATCGCGCAGGGCGAAGGCAAGGACGAACGCCCCATAGAACAGGAAATCGCAGACAATATCGAGAAACCCGCCCCTGTCGGTGCGCTGGCGGGCTGCAGCAACCGCCCCATCCAGTCCGTCGCAGAGCCGGCCTGCCAGCAAAAGGGCCAGCGCCAGCATGTCGAAGCCCAGCCAGATCGCGGCGGCGCAGCCAAGCCCGAGCATCAAACCAATGGCCGTCACGGCATCGGCATGGACACCGCGCCGGGCAAGGACCCGGCCCGCCCGCAGCAGCGGCGGGTCGATGATCTGGCGCATCAGGCCATCGAGCATGACGATGCCCCATCGGTGGCTCTGGCAGCGGCAGGCACGGTCCGGGCAGAGATCGCCCCAGGGTGTGTCGGTGATTGCATGACGGTTCGTTGGCGATTACGACGGAAGGACAAACAGGGCTGGAATGCTCCTTGGCTTTCGGCTCCTGTATGGCATGACTTGGGCATGGAAAGGGTATCGCCATGTATAGCGCCAGGACGCGCGGCGTTCACGTCTCCGTGACGCCATCCTTCATGGAAAGCGAATCCTCGCCAAAGGACAATCGCTACTTCTGGGCCTACACGATCGACATCGTCAACGAGGCCGACCAGACCGTGCAACTCATCGCGCGGCACTGGCGCATCACGGATGGCCACGGCCAACTGCACGAGGTCAAGGGCCCCGGCGTGGTCGGAGAGCAGCCTGTGCTGAAAGCAGGCGAGCGCTTCACCTATACCTCGGGCTGCCCGCTCGACACGCCGCATGGCAGCATGGCCGGTGTCTACCAGATGGTCGACGAAGCCGGCACAGCCTTCGAAGCGACCATCCCGCCGTTTCCGCTGCAAAGCCCCTATGCGCGCATCACGCTGCATTAAGCCGCTTTTCGCCCTGTGCGCGTCCGCCATGCTGCTCATGCCGGCGCTGGCACCGGCGCAGCAGTTGCGCGGCCATGGTGGCCCGGTGCGGGCGGTGGCGATCCTGGCCGACGGGCAACGGGCGGTTACCGGCTCGTTCGACCAGTCGGTCATTGTCTGGCGCACCAGTGCCGGCAGCGCCGAAGCCGTGCTGCGCTTTCATGACGGCTCGGTCAACACCGTGCTGGCGCTGGCCGATGGCCGCTTTGCCAGTGCCGGCGAAGATGCCCGCATTGCCATCTGGCGCGTCGGCATGCCCGAGCCCGAGCAGGTCATCGAAGGACATTCCGGCCCCATTGTCGCCCTCGCCCAATCGCCGGACGGACGGCTGATCGGCTCGGCCTCATGGGACGGGACGGCGCGGCTGTCGCCTTTGGCGGGAGGGGCGGCCCGCGTGCTCCAGGGCCATGCCGGCAATGTCAACGGCATCACCTTCCTGCGCGATGGCACTGCGGTCACGTCCGCCTATGACGCGACACTCCGGTTCTGGCCCGCCGATGGCTCAGCCGCCAGGGTGGTGACCTTGCCCGCCGTGCTCAACGCCGTGGTGGCGGCCCCCGATGGCGAGGTGGCTGTCGCAGGCGGCGACGGGCACCTGCGCTTTGTCGGAAGCGATGGCCGGATCAGGGCCGAACTCGACATCGCGCCGACCCCGCTGGTCGCGCTGGCGATCACGGCCGATGGCAGCGCCGTGGCGGCGGGCGGCATTCGCGGCAACGTGGCCATCATCGAACGCGCCGGCCGAGCGGTGCGTGCCAACCTTGTCGGTCCGGGCCTGCCGGTCTGGTCGCTGGCTTTCACGCCGGATGGGGCCGAGCTTCTGTCGGGCGGGGCGGACCGTCTGGTCAGGCGCTGGAATGCCCGCACCGGCGAGCATATCGGCGAGGTGGTGCCGCGCTCCGAAGCTGATCCACTGGCGGCGTTCCGCGGCGAGCGCGGGGCAGAGGTTTTCCGTGCCTGCGCGGCCTGCCACACGCTGACGGCTGACGGTGGCAACCGGGCCGGGCCGACGCTGCACGGCATTTTCGGGCGGCGCATCGCCACGGCGCACGGCTACAATTTCTCGCCCGCCCTGAAGGGCATGGACATTGTCTGGAACCGCGAGACCATTGCCCGCCTGTTCGAGATCGGACCCAATGCCTACACGCCCGGCACCAAGATGCCGGAGCAGGTGATCACTTCGGCGGAGGACCGCAAGGCGCTGGTGGACTGGCTGGAGAAGGTGACGCGCTGAGCGGGCAGGTGCGCCCTTACGCCAGCGGGTCCTCGCCCTTTTCCGCGCGTTCCCTGAGATAGTCCTCGGTCGTGCGCGGGGCGGGCCTTGGCCGGTTCTCGTGGGGATCGAAGCTCTCGTTGACCACCACCTCGACCCGGCAATCCTCGCACATGCGGATCAGCGAGGTGCGTTTGGCCATGTCACCGGCGAACATCCAGTGCTTGTTTTCCAGCTTGGCGACGATGCGGTCGATGGTGGACTGCACGCCGAAGGCCTTGCCGCAATTCAGGCAGTGGGCGGGCTCTTCCTGCTTGACGACGCGCGGCGGTGCGGCCCAGGCCTCGAAATCGAGTTGCGGAACCAGGCTGATGACCTTTTCGGGACAGGTCGCGGCACACAGGCCGCACTGCACGCACAGGTCCTCCTGGAATTTCAGCGTCGGCTTGTCCTTGTCATCCTGCAGCGCCTGGACCGGGCAGGCCGAGACGCAAGCCAGGCACAGCGTGCAGCCCGCCGCGTTGATGGCCAGCCCGCCGAAGGGCGCGCGGTCCGGCATCGCCACCCGCGCCACAGGCGCGGGCGCTGCCCGGTGCATCTCGATGATTGCGCTCTTGAGCAGCGAACGCCCCTCGCCCATGGGCCGGAACCGTGCCGGCCTGGCCGGAGCCTGCCCAGGGCCGACCACATCGAGCGCGGCGCGGAGCTGATCCGGATCATCGGTCTCGATCAGCCCGCAGCGGGCATCGCCATGGCCGAGCGCGCTGGCCAGCGTGTTGGCGTAGTCGACATTGCGCATGAGGCCGGAGAGGTCATGCTTCGGCTTCGAACGGCCGAGAAAGCGCACGGCTGCGGCCCCGAAGGCGAGCGCTGCGGCACTCAGTTCGAGCCCGGCCTGCGTCACCTCGTTGAGGCGCAGGGGCAGCACGTTGGCCGGCAGGCCGCGACCGTGCCGGGCGAGAGCATCGAGCAGCGGCTCGCCATGATCCCCGTCATGCACCAGCACGACCGGATTCCTGCCGCCAGCCTCGGCATAGGTGACGAGCAATGTGCGCAGCTTGCGCAGCACCACATCGGCCGGAGGAAGGGCATAGGTCACGGCCCCTGTCGGGCAGACCGAGGCGCAGGCCCCGCAGCCCGCGCAGATCTCGGCTGAAATGGCCACATGGTCGCCGTTCGGCGTGATCGCGCCGACCGGGCACAGGTCAAGGCAACGGGTGCAGCCGATCTTGCGGGAGCGCGAATGGGCACACAGGCCCTCGTTCAGCGCCACGTATTGCGGCTTGTCGAACTCGCCGACGAGGCCGGTCGCGGCCGCGATCAGCGCCTCGATGCCCGCCCGGTCAGCAGGATCGGCGCGCAGATAGCCGGCGCGCAGATCGCCGCCGCTGAACAGCGGCGTGCCACCCGCCACGTCGATGACGACATCGCATTGCGAGGTCGCACCGTTGCGTGGCTCGCCGAACACCAGCTTTGCCCGTGACGAGGCACTCGGCGCGGCGAAATCGTTGATGGTCAGTTCAAAGGCACCGAGCCAGCCGGTGGCAGCCGCGACCGTGCCGCATCGGCGCTGCGCGGCGGTGTCACGTCACCGGGCCGGGACAGGATCACGGTCACATCCAGCGTATCGGACAGGCGACGGGCGATCTCGATGGCGGTCTCGTCACGACCGTAGATAAGGGCGACGCCAGCGCTGGTCAGCGTGGTGAAACGGGTTGGTGCCATCGGCTCCGCGCTGGCAGAGAGCAGAGCCGCCATTTTCGGGCCGGCGGATCTCGCCTGATCGGACCAGCCGGCCAGTTCGCGGATATTGGTGAAGCTGATCTCGCCGGCATAGCCGGTTTCCTCGACGATCTCGGAAAAGAGTGGCGCTTCCTGCGTGCATGCGACGAGGATTTGCTCCGGGGCCGCCTGTGCCGGCGTTCCGGCGAGCATCGCCTTGAAGGCGTCGACCTGGCGCCAGATCGAGCGGCATCGTGTCCTCGCAGGAGCACACGGCCACGATGCGGCTGCCTTCACCATCCCTGTCTGTTGCCATGGCGTCCTCCGGATGCGGCGATCTTGTTGCGAAGCCCGCTTGTCAGCAGCTTGCAGCCCCTGCACTTGCCTGCAACCCGTCTTATATGGAATTGAAACAAATCCAAGACAGCCGATGGTCGCCATCCGGTGAGTGCCAGCCGGCATGCAGCAAGGCCGATGGCCGCATCGGCAAGGGCATCGGCAAGGAAAGACGTTACCCATGTCGGCCAGTGCTTCGTCCCGAACCGCCTCGCTCCGGCGCGACCCCCTGCTGCCTCCGGGCTTCAGTTGCACCACGTTGCGCGAAGCAGGCGATGCGTTCGCCCATGCGGTTGCCCATGCGGACACGCTTGGTGCGGCCTCGCTGGTCTGGGTGCGGCGCTTCGACCTGGTGGAATTCGCCGTGGTGCTGGAGCCCGAAGAGCCCCTGATGACAGCAAGGCTCGCCCACTACATGGGCATGAACGCGCTCGCCGACACGATGGCGATCCATTGCCCGCCCGAACGGCCGATGCTGTTCTCATGGCCCGATGCCATCCTGATGGATCACGGGCTGCTGGGCGGCGGGCGCACCGCCTGGCCCGCCGACTGCGCCCCCGACGAGGCGCCGCGCTGGCTCGTGTTCGGCGCCATGTTGCGTGCCGCATCCTTGCTTGATCTGGAAAGCGGCGAGCGATCCGCCATGCCAGGTGCGGGCGTTGCCATGGACGAGATCGGCTTCGAGGATGTCAGCCCCGTCGATCTGGTCGAGAGTTTCTGCCGGCATCTGATGCTCGGCACCGATGAATGGCTGACACGCGGGCCGAGGGCCGTGGTCCGGCGCTGGCTCGACCGTCTCGGGCGGGAGGTCGGCCTGCGTCACGGCATCGAGCCCAATGGCGATCTGCTGATCAAGAGCCAGCATGGCGAGGAGCGCCGCAGCCTGACCGAGGCGCTGGAACGCGCCGAGTGGTTCGACCCTGTGCGGCGGGAGCCCAAGCTGTGAGCGGGCTGAAACTGCTCAGGACGATCCGGCTCGACCCGTCGGACACCTTCGTCTTTGCAAAAGCCGCGGAGGCGGGCGAATGGGCCGTGCCAGGCTCATTCATGTTCATGGACGCCGACATCGAGGCGCTCGGTCCCAAGGAGCGCTCGGCTTTCCGGTCGGGCTTTCTCGGGGTCGGCAGCTTTGGCTGGTCGACGCTGGCCATTGTCACGCCTGTCACGGCGGAGGAACGCGAAGTGGTGGTGGTGGCGCTGGCCGAAGCCCTTGTGCGCGAGCTTGGCGCGCCGGACATGGCGGCGGCGCGCGCGGCCGCCGAAGAGGAAATCGCGTTCTCGGCCTCGCTGTGCGACCATCCTGCCCAGACGCTCGTGGCGCTGCACCGGAGCATCGACAACGGCGCGGTCAAGGAGCGCTTCCGCACGCTGGTGCCGCGCGCCGAAGCGCTCGGGCCGGATGCGCCGCGTGGCGGCTTCCGGGCGTTCGATTTCTTCGAGGTCGAGGGCGAAGACGAGCAGGTCACCGAGGAGGTCGACCTGCTGGCGATGATGAAGGACAAGACGCCATGAAGACCCGCTTCCGGAGGACCTGTTCGTGAGCAAGCACTTCTGGGCTTCGTCCGGCCATGTTCTGCTCGAACATGATGCGGCGGGCGGGCTGATCGTCACCGACGAATACCTCAAGGCCTATCTGGCGCGAAAGGAACTGATGCCGCCGCCGGAGGCCTGCGATGCGGAACGCGTGCTGCATGCCAGGTTGCTGGACGATCCGCGCAGTCCCGTCAGCGAGGCCGAGATCGCGGCGCTGGCCGATGCCGACGCGCAGGAGAACTGGCGGTTCATGGTCGGCTTTCGCGACAGGCTGGTGGCGGCACCAAGCCTTGAAGCCGCCTATATGGGCCTGACACGCGAGGGCTGGAAGGGCGTGCCGCCGCTGTTCATGCTGCAAATGGCCCATGTCATCGCGCGCAATGCGCTCGATGCCTGCGATGATCCGTTCGTGGTGCGGGCCGCCGAATGCCTGTTCCGTTCCCAACGGGTGACCGTGCAGGACAACACCATCCTGCTGGCTGATTCCGATATCGTCGAAATGCACGAGGAGGAACGTCACGCCTCGCCGCTGCTCTCGATGATGGGCGAGGCTGCCTCGAAGAAGCTCGATGTGCTGAAGCCGGCCAATGCGGATGGCTACTGGCAACGCTCCGACGCCTTCGACATGGTTCTGGATCTGGGCGGTCAACCTTCGGGGCGCGCTGCGCTGGCCTCCGCGCTGGCCATCTGGATCCGGCACCTGCACGGGACCGACGTGCAGATCGAGGCGCTGGATCGCATCGAGGATGGGGACTGGCGCTGGTTTGTCGGGCTGGATGCGGATGCAACCCGGATCGGCAATGCCCTTTGGGCCGGCAAGGCAGTTCCGCCCGACCTGATGGCCCGCGTCATCGGCCTGTTCCGGCTGAGCTTTTCAGACAATGCGCGGGTTTCGGCTGAGGCGCGCGACAAACCGGTCTATCTGCTGATGGCCATGACCGAAGATCGCCACTTGCGCCTGAAGCCGCACAATCTCGTCACCGGCCTGCCGTTGCTGGCTGGCCACTGACCACGCGCCGAGGAGTTCCGTCGATGGCTGTCGAACATCTGGTTGTCGGGGTTGTTGTCGAACGCCGCGCGATCGACAATCCGTGGATCGACCACACCTGGGCTCCTGTTGCCGTGCTGGCCGATGCGCCGGACGTGGCGCCATGGACCTCGCTTGGCAAGGACGGTCGATCCGAGCGCTTCTATGCAGGCTCGTGCGCCTTGAGCCTGTACTCATCAGATACGGCGCAGCTCATCGAGAACTTCACCTCCGGCACCGGCAAGCTCTGGGTCAGCGTGCGTCCCACCGGGATCGATCCGCCGCTCGAAGTGGTTGGCGTGACGGCGGACCCGACCGAGGGCGAAGGCTATCTCGAAGGCATGGGGGACGTGGTCGAGGTGGTGCCCATGCCAGAGGGCATCGCCGATCATGTTCTGTCCTTCTACAAGGCCCACCACGTCGAGCGGCCCTTCATCAAGCGCAAGCGCGACAAGGCGAACCGCGACGCGTTCTCAGGCCGGCCTGACCGTCCTGACAGGGTGATGCGGACCGAAGGCGGACGCCCCGTCGGCAGCGTCGAGGACGAGCCATGAGCCCGGCCTCACCTGGCGACGACAATGACAGCCGGCCCGATGCCAGCAGCGGCGAAGGCTTTCTGACACGCTGGTCGCGGCGCAAGCGCCAGTCGGACACGGAGCAACCCACAGCCGGCGTGTCCACCGCCGTGTCCGGCGAT
>JALORF010000026.1 GCA_025459195.1 Beijerinckiaceae bacterium | reverse complement strand
GATGTCCACGAGAGCTTCATCGCCCTGGTCAAGGCGAGCCGGCGCGAGAGGCTGACCGGCAGCGACGAGGACCTGTTCAGCGGGGCCTTCTGGACAGGCAGAAAAGCCCTGGGGCTTGGCCTGATTGACGGGCTCGGCGATGTCCGCAGCACCCTGCGCGAGCGCTTCGGCGAAGAGGTGGACCTGCGCCTTGTTCCGGCTGCGCGGCGCGGCGGCCTGCTCAGGGCGCTTCTGCCGAACCTGTCTGGCGGGGCCGCCTTGCCGGATGGCCGCATCAGCCTGATCGACGCGGACAATCTGATCAACGCGCTGGAGACGCGGGCGCTGTGGGGTCGTTACGGACTCTGATGGCCGGATCGGACCGCCGGCGGTGTCACCGGCAATGCCTTGGCTTGTCTTGCCTTGTCTTGCCTTGCCGTCACATCGCTGTCACATCTCGATGATGCGTGGGGCTACGCGGGCAGACGCCCGCTCGTCAGCCTCTGTTTGACTGGATTGCCCCATGATCATCGCCCACGTGCCATCGGCCAACGGAGCAGGCCTCGAACGGCTGGTGCTGAGCGATGGCATGCCCGTGCCGGCCCAATCGCTGTGGATCGACCTGATGGAGCCGACCCGCGAGGAGGATCGCCTCGTCGAGGAACACCTGCAGATTTCGATCCCGACCCGCGAGGAAATGCTTGATCTCGAACCCTCGGAGATCATCTACACCGAGGACGACGCGCGCTACATGACGGCCCGCATTCTCTGTCACTCGGACACCGACCAGCCGCGCCTGGTGGCGGTCAGCTTCATCCTGACGGCGCAGGCCCTGGTCACGGTGCGCTATGACGAGCCACGTTCCTTCGCGCTGTTCACCCAGCGCGCCTGCAAGCCGAGCGGCTGCGGCCATCAGCCTGAAGCGGTGCTCGACGGATTGATCGAGGCCGTGATCGACCGGGCTGCCGAAATCCTTGGCCGCGTCGGCGACCAGATCGAGGACCTGTCACGCTCCGTGTTCGAGCGCGACAGCGGACGGCTCGAACGCTCCGGCGGCTATCAGGGCGTGATCCGCAAGCTGGGCCGGCAGGCCGGGCTGATCTCCAATGTCCGCGAGAGCATGGTGTCGCTGGAACGGATGCTGATCTTCCTGCAAGCCAACTCGGTCAGGCCGACCAAACGCTCCGGTTTCCAAGCCGAGTGGCGCACGGCCATCCGCGACGTGCAATCGATCGAGGATCATGCCGGCTTCATCAACAACAAGGTGCAGTTCATCCTCAATGCCACGCTGGGGCTGGTCAGCCTCGAGCAGAACAAGATCATCAAGATCTTCTCGGTGGCAGCGGTGATCTTCCTGCCGCCAACCCTCATCGCCTCGTCCTACGGCATGAACTTCAAGAACATGCCGGAACTGGACTGGCTTTATGGCTACCCGGTGGCGCTGGGCCTGATGGTGGCCTCGGCGGTGGGCACCTACACCTTCTTCAAGCTCAAGCGCTGGCTGTGAGCGCCCTCACCGAGACCATGCAGCGGCAGGAGCGCTAGAGGGCAATGATCCGGTCGATGGCGGCCTGCAGCTCGATCTTGTCATAGGCCGCCGTTTCCATGTCGCCATCGGAGTTGATGAAGGCGTTGGCGCGGGAGAAGAGATTGCGGAACGCCTCGGCGGCGATCTCGATGACCGCGCCGTGACTGGCTGCATCGCCGGCCTCGTCTAGCGTCAGGATCACGGTTTCGACCAGACGGTCCTTGGCGGAGCACAGGGCCTCGAAGGCGCGGCGCGCCACAGGGTCGAGGGCAAGGTAGGCCTCGCTGGCATCGGGCGCACTGCGCAGCTTCGACGCCTCGAAGTGCTCAAGATAGCCGATGGGCTTCCAGGCCTTCAATTCGGACAGGATGTCCGAATCGAGTGCTGCCATCTCGATCAGCATCAGCGCTTCGGCATAGCGGTTCAGGTAGTCGGTCGAGAGCCTCGACGACGCGACAAACCTGTCACTTTGCTGGACATCTTGATGCGACACAGGAACAACCACACGGAACTCGAACGCGCCGACAACATCATGAAACCGGTAAGAAATGATGTTTTCAATGGGCTGAAAACATAGGCCTGATGGACTAGTCTTGCCGGATGTGTGGACGCTATGCGCTGACCTTGCCACCCGAAGCGGTGCGAAACCTGTTCGGCTACCCTGAGCAGCCGAACTTCCCGCCGCGCTACAACATCGCGCCGACACAGCCTGTGCCGGTTGTGGTGGCCGACAGGGGCGGCGTGCATTTCAGCCTCAAGCGCTGGGGCTTCCTGCCCGGCTGGGTGAAGGACCCGAAGGCGTTTCCGCTGGTCATCAACGTGCGCTCCGAGACCGTGCGCGAGAAGCCGTCGTTCAGGGCCGCGTTCGCACGGCGACGCTGCCTGATGCCTGCTGACGGGTTCTATGAATGGCACAAGGTCGGCAAGGAGAACCGGGCCTACCTGTTCCGCCGCCCGGACCGTGGCCTGTTCGCCTTTGCCGCGCTCCACGAAACCTGGTCAGCGGCCGATGGCAGCGAGATCGATACGGTGGCGCTGCTCAACAGCCATGCCAACGGGCTGATGTCGGCGATCCATCCGCGCTGTCCGGTGCTGATCGAACCCGCCCTGCATCAGGCTTGGCTCGACCCCGAGACCACCCTCGATGCAGCCTGCCGCCTGCTGCAGCCACCGCCCGATGACATGCTGGAGATGATCCGGATTGGACCTGCCGTGAACAAGGTGGGTCATGACGGACCGGAGTTGCATGCGCCCTGGCAGCCGGAGCCGGAACCGCGCGACCCCGACGTTCGGAAGCCGGCGCGGTCTGTCAAGGCGGCTGACGCAGGTGGCGGACAAGGGTCGCTGTTCTGAGCACTGGCTTGCCGGGCATCACTCGTTGGGGTGGCGTGCGCCCCACGGACCGCGCGCCTCGACGATCGCCGTCAGCGGCGGGCGCAAGGACATCTCGTTGAGGCGAGGCGGCAGACGACCGCCAGCAGCGCCGACCAGGGCCTGCACCCGCTTCGAAATCGACGGATGCGTCGAGAAGATGTCGGACATGTCATCCGGGTCGTTCTCGATGCACATGTCCATCACACCGGACGGCACGCCCGTGATGTCGGCCCGTCCCGAAATCTTGAGCAGGGCCGAGATCATGGCATCGGGATTCTTGGTCAGCTCCACCGCGCCGGCATCAGCCAGATATTCGCGCGACCGCGACAGCGAAAAGCGGATCACGGAGGCGAGGATGCCAGCCACGGCCATGATCAGCAAGCCAATCAGGATTGCGGCACCAGCCCCCTTGTTGTTGTCCGAAGAGCCACGCGAGGAAGAGCCGGAGAAACGCATGGTCCGGAAGGCGACCTCGCTGAGGAAGGAAAGGACGCCGGCAATCACCACCGCGACCACCATCAGCTTGACATCGCCATTGCGGATATGGGTCAACTCATGGGCCAGGACCGCCTCGATCTCGGCATCATCGAGGTGATCTATGAGCCCACGCGTCACCGTGACCGTGTACTGGCTGTCCTTGACGCCGGAGGCGAAGGCGTTGAGCGCCTGATCCTCGATGATCATCAGCTTGGGCATGGTGATGCCGCGCGAGATGCAGAGGTTCTCCAGCATCGTGTAGAGCTTCGGTGCCTGCGCCCGCTCCAGCCCGCGCGCACCGGTGACCGCGCCGATGATGGCGACGTTGATCTGGTAGCCGATGAAAATCCAGACCGCGACACCAGCCGTGACGAACGGCAAGGCCACAACGAAAGTGTCGAGCGCATGGGCGTAAGGATCGACCCCGCGCGGCGTGCCCATGAAGCCGGTGGCGGCCAGGATGCCGCCGAAGCTGGCCAGCCAGGCCAGCACGAACAGCCCGGCCAGCAGCAGCCGCGAGCGGATGCGGTTGTTGCGGATGTGGGTGTAGAGGCCGAATGCCTCGCCGTTCATGGCTCACATCCTCACAGGACAGGCCGCGACCGGCTCAGAACTTGACGCTCGGCGCCACTTCGATCTCGGCGCGCTTCTCAGGCCCGACATCGAAGAATTCGCGGGCCGAAAAGCCGAACTTCGAGGCAAAGAACACCGCAGGCACCGATTCGATCTGGGCGTTGTATTCGCCAACCGCATTGTTGAAGAAGCGCCGTGCTGCCGAGAGCTTGTCCTCGACGCCGCCAAGGTCCTCCTGCAACTTGAGGAAGTTGGTGTTGGCCTTGAGGTCGGGATAGGCCTCGGCCAACGCCATCAGGCGGCCAACGGCCCCGCTGAGTTGCTGCTCGGCCGCTGCCTGCGCACTGGGGCCGGATGCGGCGACCGCGCCGTTGCGGGCCTTGATCACCGCATCCAGCGTCTCTTTCTCGTGGGTGGCGTAGCCTTTCACGGTCTCGACCAGATTGGGAATGAGATCGTGGCGCTGCTTGAGTTGCACATCGATGTCGGCGAAGGCCTGGTCGGCACGCCGACGCAAGGTGACCATGGTGTTGTAGGCCGTGACCAGATAGATCGCGACCGCGGCGATGATTGCCAGCAAGATCCAGCCTGACATGGGAAACTCCTCGGGGGACGGGGCAGCAGGGGTGAGCCATGCAACCGATGCGGCGCACTGCCGCAGAACATGCCCATCGCACCGGCAACCTGCAAGGGGCACCGGAAACCGTGTTTGCCGACAAGGCTTGCGCCCGCACGGCAAAGCTCGCCACAATGGCGCCGACAAGCAGGCCAGAGGACAAGCAGATGGCGCGGGCAGACAAGGGCAAGGCCGGCAAGAAGGGCGCCAAGCCAGGAAAGGGCGGGGCGGCCCGCCGCAAGGATCTGGCCATCGTGCCCGCTGCCGCGCAGCCGGCAGCCGGCCCTCGCGCCGCAGCACCGTCCCGGCCCAAGGTGCTCATCGCCGGTGCCGGCATTGGCGGGCTGGTGCTTGCGCTGATGCTGCACCGGCGCGGCATCTCCTGCCTGATCTGCGAACAGGCCAGCGCAGTGCGTGAGGTCGGTGTCGGCATCAACACCCTGCCCCATGCCATCAAGGAACTGGCCGATCTCGGCCTGCTGCCGGCACTCGATGCCGCCGGCATCCGCACCCAGGAGCTGTTCTACATGAACCGCACCGGGCAGATCGTCTGGCGTGAGCCGCGCGGGGTGGCGGCAGGGTTCGAGGTGCCGCAATTCTCGATCCACCGGGGCAGGCTGCAGAAGCTGATCTTCGATGCCGTGATCGAACGGCTCGGGCCCGGAGCGGTCCGCACCGGCCGCAAGCTCGCGGGCTTCCTTCAGGATGAAGGCGGCGTCACGGCCCATTTTGTCGACAGCATCGACGGATCGGGCAGCGAGACGGTGCGGGCCGAGGTTCTGGTCGGCGCCGACGGCATCCACTCGGTGGTCAGGGGCCATTATGTGCCGCAGCAAGGCCTGCCGCGCTGGAACGGCGTGATGATGTGGCGCGGGGCGGCGGATCATCCGGCCTTCCTGGGTGGCCGCTCGATGATCATCGCAGGTGGCATGGGGGCCAAGCTGGTGCTCTATCCGATCGCGGAGGGCTCTGCGCCGGGCATGCGCCTGACCAACTGGGTGGTCACGGCACGCGTCAGCGACACGCCCCATCCGCCGGGCAAGGAAAGCTGGTCACGGCGCGGGCGGCTCGATGAGGTGCTGCCCTATGCGCGGCGCTATGCCATTCCCGGCTTCGATGTGACGGGGCTGATCCACGCCACCGATGCCTTCTACGAATACCCGATGTGCGACCGCGATCCGCTGCCGCGCTGGAGCCATGGCCGTGTCACCTTGCTGGGCGACGCCGCCCATCCGATGTATCCGGTCGGCTCGAACGGTGCGAGCCAGGCCATTCTCGATGCCCGCTCGCTGGCCGACCATCTGGCACGGGCCGAGCATCCCTATCAGGCCTTGCAGGCCTATGAGGCGGACCGCTTGCCCAAGACGGCCGAGATCGTGGCGCTCAACCGCAAGGGCGGGCCCGAGCGCGTCATCGACGAGGTCGAGAAGCTGGCACCCGCCGGCTTCACCGACATCGAGCGCGTTCTCTCGCATGACGAGCGCAAGGCCATCGTGCGCGGCTATGCCGGCACCGCGGGCTTTGCCCTGGCGCAGGTCAACCGCAAGGCTGGTTAGCCCCGGCAGGCCCGGCCTGACGGGTTGTCAGGCTCCCGGAGGCGGCAGGAAATCGACCTCGTGGCGGGCCGAGAGTGCGACCACTTCGGCAGGGTTCTGGTCAGCCATCGCATGGATCGCCCAGAACAGGTCGTAGAGCCGGCGGGTTGGTGACACCCAGAACAGACATTTCACGGTTTCGCCGCTGCGGTTGAAGATGCCGTGCGGCAGGCCCATCGGCATCCTGACCAGATCGCCGGGGCCGGCCTGCAGCTCGCGCCCGTCGAGCATCAGCTCCAGCCGGCCTTCGAGCATGTAGATGAACTCGTCCTGGGTCGGGTGGATGTGCGGTGGCACGAAGGTATCGGCCGGGAATGTCGCGTGCCAGGCAAAGGAGTGCTCGGAGACCTCCTTGGGCACATAGGTCTGGCCGAGGATGTTCCATGCGATGCCCTCAAGGCCCTCGCCTGCGCGTGTCACGCCCGGATTGAGTGTCATGTCGGTCCCTCATGTTGCCCCCTGTCCGGGAAGCCCGGCGGGGTGTGTTCCTCGCATTGGCTCGGGCGCGCGTCGCGCTTGCCATCGGCCCGGATCTGGTCCGACGGGTCAGACATGCAGATAGCGGTTCTTCAGGGCCGGGTCTGCCATCAGTTCGGCAGAGGTGCCTGTCCAGACGATGCGGCCCTTCTCGATCACCGCGTGATGATCGGCCAGGCGGGCCAGCGCATCGACATTCTTGTCGATGACCAGGATCGATTCGCCCTCGGCCTTGAGCATGGCGAGGCAAGCCCAGATTTCCTGGCGGATCAGCGGCGCGAGACCTTCGGTGGCCTCGTCAAGGATGATCAGACGCGGGTTGGTCATCAGCGCCCGGCCAATCGCCAGCATCTGCTGTTCGCCGCCGGAGAGCTGGTTGCCCATGTTGGTGCGGCGCTCCTTCAGGCGCGGGAACAGCGCGTAGATGCCGGGCAGCGTCCAGCGCGGTGTGCCGAAGCGGGCGGCTGCGGTGGCAACGAGGTTCTCCTCCACCGTGAGCGTGGGGAAGACCTGGCGGCCTTCCGGCACCAGCCCGATGCCGCGCTGGGCAATGGCATAGGGCGGCTGGCCGGTGACATCGACGCCGCCAAGAACAACCCGGCCACCCTTTGGCCGCAGCAGGCCGAGGATGGCGCTGATGGTCGTGGTCTTGCCCATGCCATTGCGCCCGAGCAGCGTCACCACCTCACCCTCGGCGATGGCCAGATCGACACCGAACAGCACCTGGCTGTCGCCGTAGGATGCCTGGAGTGCCTCGACGGTCAGCATCACGGGCCCTCTTCACCAAGATAGGCTTCGCGCACCGCAGGGTCCTGCCGCACTGCGTCAGGCGCGCCGCTGGCGATGATGCGGCCATAGACCAGCACCGAGACCCTATCGGCGAGCGCGAACACCGCGTCCATGTCATGTTCGATCAGCACAATGGTGTAGCGGCCCTTGAGCTTGCGGAGCAGGGCGATCACGGCGGCGCTCTCTTCCGGTCCGGTGCCGGCCAGCGGCTCGTCGAGCAGCAGCACACGCGGTTCGGTTGCCATGGCAATGGCCAGTTCAAGCTGGCGCTTCTCGCCATGGGAGAGCAGCCCCGCTGGCAAGTCGGCTCGCCCCAGCAGGCCGACGGTTTCGAGGATGTCGCGCGCCGGGGCGTTGAGCCGCTCCTCGCGGGACACGGCGCCGAACAGGCGGAACGAACTGCCCAGCCGGGCCTGCACCGCCAGCGCCACGTTTTCGAGACCCGTGAAACCGGGAATGATCGAGGTGATCTGGAAAGACCGCGCCAGGCCCTTGCGCACCCTGGTTGCCATGGACAAGCCGGTGATGTCCTGCCCATCCAGCAGGATATGCCCGGAATCGGACCTGGCCAGACCGGACATCTGGTGGATCAGCGTGGTCTTGCCCGCGCCGTTGGGTCCGATGATGGCATGCAGTTCGCCAGTCGCGACATCCAGCGAGACATGGTCTGTAACCTTCAGCGCGCCATAGGCCTTGTTGAGGTCGACCAGCGCCAGGGCGGGGGTTTCGCTGCCCGACATCTCAGCCATCGGCCCGGTCCTTGCCACGCACCCTGGCGAGCAGGCCCAGAAGGCCGCCACGTGCGAACAGCACGACCAGCACAAGGAAAGGCCCGAAGATCAGCTTCCAGTGCTCGGTGTAGCCAGAGAGGATTTCCTCCAGCAGCAGGAAGGCCGCAGCCCCGATGATCGCACCATGGAGCGAGCCGAGACCGCCCAGGATGACCATCACGATCAGTTCCCCCGAGCGCTGCCAGGCCATGTAGGCGGGTGCGACGAACTCGGCCTGATTGGCGAGGAGCACGCCGGCCAGACCGCAGATCATGCCGGCAATGACATAGGCCGCGAGTTGATAGCGGAAGGGCGAGAAGCCGACCGCCTCCATCCTGACCGGGTTCTCCTTGGCACCGCGGATCACCCGCCCGAAGCGCGAAGCCACGATGGCCCGCGTCAGCGCATAGCAGCCGATGAGCAGCGCCAGCACCAGCGCATAGAAGAAGCGGTCATTCTCCAGCCACGCCAGACCGAACAGCTTGCTGCGCGAGGCCAGCGTCAAGCCATCATCACCGCCATAGGCGGAGAGCGAAACGGCAAAGAAGAAGGCCATCTGCCCGAAGGCCAGGGTGATCATGATGAAATAGACGCCCTTGGTGCGCAGCGAGATCGCCCCGGTGAGCAGGGCAAACAGGCCGGAGGCCAGCAAGGCCACGGGCACCTGGAGCGCCGCATCCTGAACGCCGTGGGCAGCCAGGATGCCGACCGCATAGCCGCCGATGCCCAGAAAGGCCGCATGGCCAAAGCTGACCAGCGCGCCGTAGCCGAGGATCAGGTCGAGCGAGATCGCCGCCAGCGCGAAGATCATCACGCGCGTGACGAGGCTGAGCGTGTATTTCTCCGGGCCCAGCATGGCCGCAAAGGGCAGAAGTGCCAGCAGCACGAACAACATGATCGGCAGCCATTCGCGCCGCATGAACCCTGCGCGGGTCGCTGGCAAACGTGTCTCGACGGCGGCTGGCGACTGCGGCAACGGCGTCATTTCCTGACCGGGAACAGGCCGGCGGGCCGGAAGAACAGGACGGCTGCCATCAGGATGTAGATCAGCATCGGGGCCAGCGCCCGGCCGGTCTGGCTGGCGGCGGAAGGGTCCATGATCAGGCGCAGCAGGAACGGGCCGAAGATCCGCCCCAGCGTGTCGACAAGGCCGACCAGCAAGGCTGCGATGAACGCGCCCCTGATCGAGCCGATGCCGCCGATGACGATGACCACGAAGGTCAGGATCAGCAGGTTGTCGCCCATGCCGGGCTCGACCGAAAGGATCGGTGCCACCATGGCCCCCGCGAAGCCGGCAAGCATCGCACCGAAGCCGAACACCACCATGAACAGACGGCTGATGTCGACGCCGAGCGCCGAGACCATCGGCGCGTTGCTGGCACCGGCCCGGACCAGCATGCCGATCCGCGTGTAGCTGACGAGGATGTAGAGCAGCAGCGCGATGGCAAGGCCCGAGCCGATCAGCGCCAGCCGGTAAACCGGGTAGAGCAGGCCATCCATCAGCACGACCGTGCCCGACAGCACCTCCGGCACCGGCACAGACAGCGGCGCTGCCCCCCAGACCACCTTCACCGCCTGATTGAGAAAGATGATGATGCCGAAGGTCGCCAGCACCTGATCAAGGTGATCGCGTGCATAAAGATGGCGGAAGATCAGGAATTCGAGCAGCAGCCCGAACAGCAAGGCCGATGGCAGCGCCAGCATCAGCCCGAAGAAGAAATTGCCCGTCAGAGCCGTGAACATCGCCGCCAGATAGGCACCGATCATGTACTGCACGCCGTGGGCGAGATTGATGAAATCCATCACCCCGAAGACCAGCGTCAGACCGGCTGCGATGAAGAACAGCAGGATGCCGAACTGAAGCCCATTCAGCGTCTGGACCAGAAAGAGCGACAAGGTCATCGCTGCGGCTTTCGATGTGGGAGGTCAGGGCTGCGCCGCACAGGCAGGCGCAGCCCCTTGGCCATGGCAGCCTCAGTTGGTCGGCTTGCAATCCTTGGCGTAGACGTCGACGTAGTCGTCGAAGACCTTCTCGCGGATTTCGGTCTGGAACTTGCCGTCGGGACGCTTGGCCGCCTGAACCAGATAGAAATCCTGGATCGGGAAGCCGTTGAGGCCCATCTTGAAGTCGCCGCGCAGGGACTTGAAGTCGGCCTTGCGCAGGCCGGCCCGGACGGCGTTGCGGTCGGAAACCTTGCCGCCTGCGCCCTTGATGGCGGCATCGATCAGCAGGGCGGCATCATAGGCCTGCATGGCGTAGGTGCCCGGCACGCTGTTGAAGGCCGCTTCATAGGCCGCGACAAAGGCCTTGGACTGCGGATTGTCCATATTGGGCGCCCAGTTGGCCCCGCCGAAGAAGCCAAGCGCGGCATCCTGCTGCGCCGGCAGCGTGGACTCGTCCACCGTAAAGGCCGACAGGAACGGGATGTTGGCCAGACCGGCCTGACGATACTGGCGCACCAGGTTCACGCCCATGCCGCCGGGCATGAAGGTGAAGAGCGCATCGGGCCTTGCTGCTGCGATCTGTGCCAGTTCGGCCGAGAAGTCGAGCTGGCCGAGCGGGGTGTAGAGTTCGGCGACGACCTCTCCCTTGAAGTGGCGCTTGAAGCCGGCCATCGAGTCGCGCCCTGCCTGATAGTTCGGGGTCATCAGGAAGACGCGCTTGAAGCCCTTGTCCTGGGCATATTTGCCGAGGACCTCGTGGTTCTGGTCGTTCTGGTAGGAGGTGACGAAGAAGTTCGGGTTGCACTGCGCGCCGGCGAAGTTCGACGTGCCGGCATTGGGGCTGATCAGGAAGGCGTTCGATTCGACCACTGGCTTGTGGATGGCCTGAAGGACGTTGGAAAAGATCGGTCCGACAACGAAGTTGACCTGATCGCGCTCGATCATGCCGCGCACCTTGGTCACGGCCACATCAGGCTTGAGTTCATCATCGACCACGACGACTTCGGTCTCGACGCCGCCGAGCTTGCCGCCCAGTTGCCGGACGGCAAGCTGGAAGCCATCGCGCGCCTGCTGCCCCAGCACGGCGGAAGGCCCCGACAAGGTGACCATGATGCCGACCTTGAGTTTTTCCTGCGCCTGGGCCGCACCGATCGAGGCCGCCAGAATGCCGGCGGTTGCCAGCCATTTCAACTTCAGAACCATCGCCCAACTCCCTGTGAGACCGTTGCCTGCCTGCCCGCCCGACCCTGCTGCCTGAAGCGCATGGGGCCTTCTGTCCGGAAGGTATTTTAGGCTTAAAACAATTCGGGTGTGAAGCCCTCACCTGATCGCCCAAGCCGCCATGGGCATGATGACCGTTGCGGGCCGAGTTTCAAGCACTGACACAGCCTTTGACCGTTTTTATGCCTGCGCGCCGGGCAGGCACAGGGCACCCGCGCGCGCGCGGGCCGTGTTTGCGCCGAAAGCGGTTGCGTTCGCCGGGCACTGCCCTACATCGGGCACTGGCGCTCATCGCCGGATCGCTCCAGCTCCGGTTGTGCTCGGCCCCTTCCCATTCTCTTTCAGCCCCGGATCATCATGTCGTCGTCTGCCTCGTCCCCCAGGGTTCCGCTTTTGCTCGGCATTGGCGGGCTGATCCCCTTTGCCGGCCTCAGCCTGGCGCTCGCGTCCGGCTTCGTGCTGCCGCTGTTTGCCGATGCCGACAGCATGCGGGTGGCGCTGGTGGGCTATGGCGTTGCGATCCTGTCCTTTCTGGGTGGCGTGCGCTGGGGCCTCGCGATCCGGGAAAGCGAGGCGGGCGATGGCAAGGCCAACCGCGATTTCATCATCGCGGTAGTGCCCGCACTGATCGGCTGGTTTGCCTGGTTCCAGCCCTCCCCGGCCGACCTGTGGTGGCTGGCGGCAGCCCATGTGGTGCTGGCCCTTTTGGACTATGGCCTCGCCTGCCGGATCATCGTGCCGGAATGGTATGGGCGGATGCGGCTTGCGCTTGGCGGCGTGGCAGCCGCTTGCCTGATCCTGGCTGCGCTGGTGGCCGGCTGATCAGTCAGGCAGCAACAGCGCCGGGCTGACCGCGAACACGCGCCCTTCACCCAGCATCCAGACCTCGCGCGGGCCGGCAAACAGTCCGGCAATGGCGGAATCGCGGACATTGAGGCCACCGGCCAGCGCGCCCATCGCCGGCAGGATCAGGCGCGTGCCATCGGCAATGAAGCAGCGGCGGCGCAGGCTCTTGCCGCGCAGCCTGATGCGGGCCACCGGGTGCAGGTGGCCGGCAATCTCGGGCCGCGGGCCGTCAGTCGAGGGTTCGTGGCGCAGCATGATGCCGGCCAGGACGGCGTGGTCGGCAACATCGCCGCCAAGACCGGGCGCTGCGTCCGGATCGTGGTTTCCGGTCAGCCAGAGCCAGTCGCGCCCGGCCTGCAAGGCTGCAAGGTTGCGCATGTCGGCCTCGTCCAGCCGCGCCGCGCCATGCCGGTCATGGAAGCTGTCCCCCATGGCAATGATGCGCCGGGGGCTGAAGGCCGCGACCGCCAGCGCCACGGCGCCAAGCGTGACGCGCGTATCATAGGGCGGCAGGAACACGCCGCGCCGGGCATGGGACGAGGCCTTTTCCAGATGCAGATCGGATACAAGAAGCGTGCGTTCGGCCGGCAGATACAGCGCGCCGCTGGCATGGGGCCATGCCTCGATGCCGCCGATCATGATGGCCGGAGGCTCCATCCCCTGGTTCGCGGACAGCGCCGTCATCGGGATGCTTCCTCCATCATCATCGCCTCGGCTTCGGCCAGCAGGGCGTCCGACGCTTCGCCATAGACCGCCTCGCGGCCGATCTCCAGCATCACCGAGATGCCGAGTGGCGAGACCCTGTCCAGTGCCTTGTGGACGATTCGCCCCCGGATGCGCGAGAGGCATTGGCCAAGCCGCTGGATGTCGAGCAGTCCGGTGGCGGCATCGGCGCGGGCAGCACGCAGCAGCAGATGGTCAGGCTCGTGCCTTCTCAGCACATCATAGACCAGATCGGTCGACATGGTGACCTGACGGCCCGATTTTTCCTGGCCGGGAAAGCGCCGCTCGATCAGCCCTGCAATCACGGCGCACTGGCGGAACGTGCGCTTCATCAAAGCCGATTCCTGCAACCAGGCTTCAAGGTCATCGCCGAGCATGTCCTCGCCGAACAACTCGTCCAGCGACAGACGCCCCGCCGCGATGGCGGCCGACAGGTCGGACAGGCCCCAGACCGAAAGCCCGTAATCGTTGCAGACGAAGCCCATGGGCTTGAGCCTGAGCCGTTCAAGCCGCCGGGTCAGCAGCATGCCGAGGGTCTGGTGGGCCAGCCGCCCCTCGAAGGGGAAAGCCACAAGATGGAAGCGCTCGCCCCGCGGAAAGGTTTCCACCAGCATCTGGGTGCGCTCAGGGATGATGGACTTGCGGGCCTGAAAAGCCAGCCAGTCCCCGACCTGCCGGGGCAGCCGGGGCCATTCGGCGGGGTTTGCCAGCATGCGCCGCACGCGTTCGGCCAGGAAGGTGGAGAGCGGGAACTTGCCGCCGGCATAGGACGGGATCTTGGGATCGGTGCCCGCCGGCGTGCGCGAGGCCACGACCTCGTTGCCGGAAATGCCCTCAAAGCGCAGCACCTCGCCGCCAAAGATGAAGGTATCGCCGACCAGCATGGTTTCGGCGAAATACTCCTCGATCTCGCCGAGCACCTTGCCGCCGAAGGCCGGCACACGCCCGCCGCCGCTGCCAGCCCTGGCTGGCCTTGCGCGGCCAAGGCGCACCCGCAGCATCGGTGATTCGACGATGGTGCCGACATTCATGCGGTATTGCTGGGCGATGCGGGCATGGGCAATGCGCCACAGACCATCCTTGCCGAGCACGATCTTGGCGAAGCGCTCGTAGGATTTCAGCGCATAGCCGCCGGTCGCGACGAAATTCAGCGCCGCATCGAAGCTCTCGCGCGGCAGGGCAGCATAGGGCGCTGCGGAGATGACCTCGGCAAAGGCATCGTCGGCGCCGAACGGCTCGGCGGCCGCCAGCCCGAGCAGGTGCTGGGCCAGCACATCGAGCGCGCCGGGCCGTGCATCGGGCGTATCCTGCGCGGCTTCCGCCACTGCCTCGAGCGCCGCGTGGCATTCCATGATCTCGAAGCGGTTCGCCGGCACAAGATAGGCCTTGGAGGGTTCGTCCATGCGGTGGTTGGCGCGGCCTACGCGCTGGATCAACCGGCTCGCCCCCTTCGGTGCGCCGACATTGATGACCAGATCGACATCACCCCAATCGATGCCCAGATCGAGCGTGGCGGTGCAGACCACGGCTTTCAGCTTGCCTGCCGTCATCGCCGCCTCGACCTTGCGCCGCTGCTGCACATCGAGCGAGCCGTGGTGCAGGGCGATGGCCAGATTGTCCTCGTTCACGCGCCACAATTCCTGGAACATGTATTCGGCCTGTGCCCTCGTGTTGACGAAGACCAGCGAGGTGCGGTGCGCCTTGATCGCGGCATAGATCTCGCCCATGGCGTGGCTGGCCCTGTGGCCGGCCAGCGGCAGCACGGCATGGGGCTGGAGAATGCCCAGATTGGCGCTGGCCCCGCCCGCCACCGTGATCAGATCAGCCATCGCGCCCGGCGCATCGCCACTGGCGAGATAGCAACGGAGTTGATCAGGCTCACGCACCGTGGCCGACAGGCCGACCGCGCTCGCCTGCGGCGCGAGCTTGCGCACCCTTGCCAGCCCGAGCGCCAGCAGATCGCCGCGCTTGGAAGTGACCAGCGCGTGAACCTCGTCGAGCACGATGCGCTTCAGCCCCCCGAACAGCGCGCGCGCGTCCTTGTGGGCGATCAGCAGCGCCAACTGTTCTGGCGTGGTCAGCAGGATGTCCGGCGGGCGCTCGAACTGGCGGGCGCGCTTGGCAGCGGAGGTGTCGCCGGTGCGGGTTTCCAGCCGGATGTCGAGGCCCATCTCGGCGGCGGGGCGTTCCAGATTGCGGGCAATGTCGACGGCGAGGGCCTTCAGCGGCGAGATGTAGAGCGTGTGCAGCACCGGCTCGCTTCCAGGCTCGCGTCCTGCCAGTTCGATCAGGCTGGGCAGGAAGCCAGCCAGCGTCTTGCCAGCCCCTGTCGGCGCGATCAGCAGGGTCGAGCGACCCGCCCGCGCCTGTGCGATCAGGTCGATCTGGTGAGCACGGGGAGCCCAGCCGCGCGCGGCAAACCAGCGCGCGAACAGGGGCGGAAGCAGGTCTGTCATGGTGGAAGCGTCAGCACCATGACGTAGCCCGGCACATCCAGTCCGCGATCCTGCCGGGTGGAGACGGCGGCGAAATGGGCAATGGCGAGCCCTGAATCCTCGGCGACGGTGCGCAGGTAGCGATCGGAATGGGCGAAGCGCGAATCGATGCCCAGCGCGAAGCCCTGGCCATGGTGTCCCTGCGCCGTGAAGGCGAACAGACCGCCGGGCCGCAAGACGCGCGCCGCCTCGCGAAACAGCGGGAACAGGTCGCCCAGATAGACCACCACGTCGGCGGCCACGATCAGGTCAGCGCTGGCCCGTTCACGCCGGTCAAGCTCGCCGACCACCTCGCCGACATGAAGCGCTGCATAAAGTCCGGTGCGCGCGGCCACCGCGATCATGCGCGGGGAGATGTCGACCCCTTCGATGCGGCGCGCCATCGGGCCGAGTGCCTTGGCCATCAACCCGGTGCCGCAGCCCAGATCGAGTGCCAGATCGAAGCCCGGCTTGCGCCCGAGAGCAGCCACGGCAGCATGGATGGCCTCGATGAGAATG
Organism: Beijerinckiaceae bacterium; assembly: GCA_025459195.1. Classification (GTDB taxonomy): domain Bacteria; phylum Pseudomonadota; class Alphaproteobacteria; order Rhizobiales; family Beijerinckiaceae; genus Allobosea. Next base: position 25,653 of record JALORF010000026.1, on the reverse strand, counting down.
GCCGGCCCGCGATAGGCCAGAGCGCCGGTCAGGTGCTGGTCGAAGCCATCGGCATAGCTGTCGAACAGGGCGCGGACATATCCCTCACTGATCGCCTCATCGGCATCCAGTGCGCCCAGCCGGGAAAGATCGATGCGGATGCCGAGCTCATCCTCCGGATCGAGACGCAACGCTTCTGTGAGCGCAGCAATGGCCTCGTCCTTGCGCCCAAGCGCGGCCTGCGCCCGCCCGAGCGTGGCGTGAGCCGGCGCGAAACCGGGCGCAAGCTCAAGGGTCTGGCTGGCCAGATCCACGGCCACCTGCCAGTCGGCTTCCACGAAGGCCGCCATGGCATAGGCAAAGCGGCGGTCGGCGATCGCGTCCCCCGTGCTGCGATGGATGGCCTTCAGCGGCATGATGCGCCTTCTTTCCGGGATGAAACCCACTATCCTCTGAGCCTGAGGATACACGATTCATGCGCCCACACGAGCTTCTCACGCCAACCCCTGCCGGACTCTACTGCCCACCGGCAGATGTCTACATCGATCCGGTGCGGCCTGTTGCGCGGGCCCTGATCACCCATGGCCATGCCGATCATGCGCGCGCCGGCCATGGCGCGGTGCTGGCCACCCGCGAGACGCTCGGCATCATGGCTGTGCGCTATGGCGAGGCGTTCACCACCGCGCGGCAAGAGGCTGCCTGGGGCAAACCTTTGCACATCGGCGCGGTCAGCTTCACCTTTCATCCTGCCGGCCATGTGCTCGGTTCTGCCCAGATCGCGGTCGAGGCCGGAGGGCTCAGGATCGTTGCCTCCGGTGACTACAAGCGCGCGCCCGACCGGACCTGCGCCGCGTTCGAGCCGGTGCGCTGCGACGTGTTCATCACCGAGGCCACCTTCGGGCTGCCGGTCTTTCGCCATCCGGACACGGCGGGCGAGGTGGCCAAGCTGCTGGACTCGCTGGCGCTGTTTCCGGAGCGCTGCCACGTCATCGGGGCCTATGCGCTGGGCAAGGCGCAGCGGCTGGTGGCGCTGATCCGCGATGCCGGCTACGACCGGCCCATCCATGTGCATGGCGCGATGGAAAAGCTGATGGGCTTTTACGAGGCCAACGGCGTGCCGCTCGGCGAGACCCGCAAGGTGGCGGCTGCCGACCGCAAGACGCTGGCCGGCGAGATCGTGATCTGCCCGCCCAGCGCCGTGCAGGACCTGTGGTCCCGCAAGCTGCCGGACCCGGTGACGGCCTTCGCCTCGGGCTGGATGCGGATCAGGGCACGGGCGCGCCAGAAGGGCGTCGAGCTGCCGCTGATCGTGTCTGACCACGCCGACTGGGACGATCTGTGCGCCACGATCCGCGAGGTCGGCGCGCCGGAGGTCTGGGTCACGCACGGGCAGGAAGATGCGCTGGTGCGCTGGTGTGCGCTGAACGGTATCCGGGCGCGGCCCCTCAGGCTCGCTGGCTATGGCGATGACGGCGAGGCGGAGGGCAGCGGAGACTTGCCGGATTCGCGCGGGGCCAGCGATGAGCGCTGATCTCAACAGCTTCGCCTGGCTGCTGGACCGGCTGGCTTACGAGCCGCGCCGCAACGGCAAACTGGCGCTGATGACCGACTATTTCCGGCGCACGCCGGACCCAGAGCGCGGCCATGCGCTGGCCGCGATGACGGGCCAACTCAGCTTCGCCAATGCCAAGGCCGGCCTGATCAGGACCCTGATTGCCGAACGGACCGACCCGGAACTGTTCGCGCTGTCCTATGACTATGTGGGTGATCTCAGCGAGACGGTGGCGCTGATGTGGCCGGCCACCCGCGCCCGCGACGGGATTGGCCACAACCTGCCCGCGCCGACACTGGCGGCAATCGTGGCCGGGCTCGCCGATGCCGACCGGAGGGCACTGCCGGCCATGCTGGCGGGCTGGCTTGACCAACTGGACGAGACCGGGCGCTGGGCGCTGCTCAAGCTGATCACCGGGGGCCTGCGCATCGGGGTTTCGGCAAGGCTGGCCAAGACCGCTGTTGCCGGCCTCGGGGCCCTGCCGGTGGATGCCATCGAGGAGGTCTGGCACGGGCTGACCCCGCCCTATGAGGCGCTGTTTGCCTGGGCGCTTGGCGAGGGCCCAAGGCCCGAGGCGGATGACCCTGCGCCGTTCCGGCCGGCCATGCTCGCTCACCCCATGGAGGATGCCGATTTCGAGCGTCTCGATCCGGCCGCGTTCAGCGCCGAATGGAAATGGGATGGCATCCGCATCCAGGCCAGTTCCGGGCTCGATGCCGCAGGGCGGCGCGTGACGCGGCTGTATTCGCGCACCGGCGAGGACATCTCGGGGGCCTTCCCCGAACTGGTCGAGGCGATGGCCTTCGATGCGGCAATTGACGGCGAGTTGCTGGTGCTGCGCGAGGGCCGCGTGCAGAGCTTCAACGTCCTTCAGCAACGGCTCAACCGCAAGACGGTCAGTGCGCGCCTGATGGCCGAGTTCCCCGCCCATATCCGGGCCTATGACCTGCTGGTCGATGGCCGCGAGGACATCCGCGCCCTGCCGCTTGCGGCGCGCCGGCAGCGGCTGGACGCGCTGCTGCAAACGAGGAAGCCGGCGCGTTTCGACATTTCGCCGGAACTGCCCTTCTCAACCTGGGAGGAACTGGTGGCAGCACGCGCCGAACCCGCCGATGTGGGGGCCGGGGCCGATGCCGATGCCATCGAGGGGCTGATGATCAAGCGTTCGGATGCGCCCTATGTGCCTGGCCGGCCGAAGGGGCTATGGTTCAAGTGGAAGCGCGCGCCCGGCCTAATCGACTGTGTGCTGATGTATGCCCAGCGCGGCCACGGCAAGCGCTCGTCGTTCTACTCCGATTTCACCTTCGGCTGCTGGCGAACGGGGGAAACAGGGGAGGAACTGGTGCCGGTCGGCAAGGCCTATTTCGGCTTCACCGACGCGGAACTGGCCGAACTCGACCGCTTCGTGCGCAAGAACACGATCAACCGCTTCGGCCCGGTGCGCGAGGTGACGCACACGGCCACAAGCGGGCTGGTGCTGGAGATCGCGTTCGAGGGATTGCAGCGCTCGACGCGGCACAAATCAGGCGTGGCGATGCGCTTTCCGCGCATCCACCGTATCCGCTGGGACAAGCCGCCGGGGGAAGCTGACCGCCTGGACAGCATCGAGCGGTTGATGGCCGGTGCAACGCCAGCCAGGTCGAGTGAACCTGAAGGCTGATCGCTGCGTAGAAGGGATATGCTCAAATTCATCTGTGCCCTCGGCTTTGCCCTTCTCGCCGGCTCGATCATCTGGGCCTTTGGCCGTGCTCCGTTCTGGCCCGCCGTGGCCGAGATCACGGCCAACCCGTGGGGCATCGTCACCCTGATCGATCTTTATCTCGGCTTCCTGATCTTCTCGATCGTGCTCTGGCGCTTCGAGCCCAGCCGGCCCCTGGCCATCGGGCTGATCGCGGCGGCATCGCGCTGCTGGCGCTGGCCAAGCTCTGGGCCGGCATCACGGGCGATCTTGCCGCCACCATGGCCGATGCGGGCAAGGATCCGTGGGGGATCGTGGCGCTGATCGCGCTCTACAGCGGCATGGCCGCGTTCCTGATCGTGGTCTTCCGGCTGGAGCCGGACAGGCGCATCGCCCTCGGCGTTCTGGCGGCCACGCCGCTGGTCGGCAACATCGCTCTGGCAGGATGGCTCGTCTGGCGCGGGCTGGCGCTGATCAGCCGTCGAGCAGGAATGTGAGAAGCTGCACCGCCATCGCGACCGCAAAGCAGACCAGCCCAGCCAGGGCGAAATAGCCCGCAAAGCGCAGATAAACATCGCGCAGGGTCAGGCCGATCAGTTGCTGCGCAAAGCGCCGGTCAGGCCGTTCGGCCGGCTCAAGCAGCACCCACAACTCGGTGTGATTGTAGGGCTTGCGTGGCGAAAGCTGTGCCTTGACCACGAGAATCGCAGCGGTCAGCATCAAGCCGACAGCGCCCGTCTTGAGCGCGATCAGCGGATAGCCGGCCATGCCGATCATGAAACAGAAGATCGCCAGCCCCGCAAAGCCGCAGGCCCGTGACACGGACAGCACGGCGATATCATGCAGCTTCGACCATTCCATGGTGCGCCCCGATCTGCGTGACTGAGCATACAAAGCTAGCATCAGGCATGCCAACCCTGCCATATCGCCCTTGCCACGATTGCGTGATCGCGATCGCGCGTCAGCCAGTCCGGGCCGTCATGTTCAGCAGGGTCGGAATGGTCAGCATGAAGATCCCGCCGAGCCAGATCCAGAGCGAGGTGGGCGTCGATTCCTTCAGGCCCTTGCCGCGCTCATAGATGGCAGCTGCAACCCCGCCAAAGGCCAGCGTCAATGCCGACAGGAACAGCGAGGTGAAGTAGAACTGCAGGATCGGCGAGGTGATGAAGAAGCCTGCGGCAAACGGCTTCATCAGAATGAAGACCGGGTCGAAATAGGCCGAAAAATGCATGCCATTGAGCAGCGACATCCCGGCGATGCCGACAAAGATGCCATCCTTGCGCAGCATGTCCTCGCGATTGTCATTCATGGGAGGCGTCATGGCCGTGGTGCTCCGACAATGGTCGGCATCCAGCCCATGGCCGCGAAGCTGACGAACACAACGAGGCGGATGAACAACACCCAGACGACCGTCAGCAACACCACGACACGCTCATGCACGGCAAGGGGTGTGACCAGTTGCACGGCGTTGATGGCAGGCTGCGTGATCTGGCGGAACACGGTCCAGATCACCTTGTCGCTGCCATCGGCAAAGAACAGCGACAGCACAAAGCGGCCCAGCAGCGTGTACATCAGCGCGGCCAGCGCCAGATTGGGGATCTGGTAAAGCCAGAACAACCCCTGGCTATCGACGTCGGTCATGGCGGGATGATCCTCGGGCGGCAGAAGAGCCGTCACTTAAAATGAAAAAAGGGGCGGAACAAGCCGCCCCTTCTGCTGTTGTCACGGAGACAGACCTTCCGGCCCGCCCGTGGAAGATCAGCCAGCCTTCTCGATCATGACAGGCGCGCCGCGGGGGCGACGGATGTCATCGATGAAGCTCTGCATTTCCGTGCTTGGCGCGGTGGTGAACTTCGACACGATGATCATCGTGAGGAAGCCAATCGGCATGCCGAACAGGCCAGCGGAGATGTTGGCGATGTTGAAGTAACCAACGCGCGACGCCAGAGGGTGGTTGATCGCAACCATGGTCTGCTGGAAGATCTGCGGCTGTTCAGCCTTCAGCTTGGCGATGTCGACCAGCGCAGCGCCCGTCACCGGGTTCACGTTGGAATACATGCCCATCACGTTCACGCCGAAGCCCGGGAAGTAGCGGGTGACGACGAGATAGACCAGCGTGGTCAGGAAGCCGGCCCAGATACCAGCAACCGCAGCTGCGGACGTGGTTTTCTTGGACCAGATGCCCATGACGAGAGCCGGGAACAGACCTGCCGCGGCAAGACTGAAGGCCCAGGCCACCATGGCCACGATATCCGCTGGACGCCCCGATGCAACCCACGCCGCCAGGATGGCGACGATGATCAGAAGGACGCGGGCAATGACGAGTTTCCTCGCCACCGGTGCGTTCTTGTTGATCATGCGGGAGTAGACGTCGTGCGACAGCGCGTTGGCGATGGCGAGCAGCAGGCCGTCAGCGGTCGACAGCGCGGCGGCAAGACCACCAGCGGCGACGAGGCCGGAGACGACATAGGGCAGGCCAGCGATTTCAGGCGTGGCGATGACGATCGCGTCGGCCTGGATGGCGAAGTTGGACAGCCCGAGGATGCCCGTATGACCGGCGATGCGGCCGCAAGCTGCGGTGATCGACGCCACATCGACGGCATTGACGCCGCAGATCTGGATCAGGCCGATCTTGCCATAGCTGTAGATCCAGCTCGGCAGTTGCGCGAGCGGCTTGCCGATGACGTTCTCGAACACTTCGAGCTTCGCGAAGGCGGCATAGGCCGGCGCCGTGAAGTAAAGGATGAAGATGAACAGGAGCGTCCACGCAACCGACTGGCGAGCTTCACGCACCGACGGGGTGGTGAAGTAGCGCATCAGGACGTGCGGCAGGGAGGCCGTGCCGACCATGAGGCAGAGCACGAGGGCAAAGAAGTTCAGGGGGTCGTAACGGACGAACGGCGTCGTATGCGATGCCGCCGCAGCAACACCAAGAGCGGCTTCCTTGATCTGGATTTCCGAAAGAACCGTGCCGTAGGTCAGTTGCGGGATCGGAATACCATACTTCTGGGCCGAGAGGATCACGACCGGGACGAGATAGGCGATGATCAGCACGATGTACTGGGCAACCTGGGTCCAGGTCACCGCGCGCATGCCACCGAGCATCGAGCAGACAAGAATGCCGACGAGGCCGACGAACACGGCGAGTTCGAACGACATGCCGAGCAGACGTGCGCCGATCAGGCCCGTGCCGACAAGCTGCGCCACCACATAGGTGAACGAGCAGGCCATCAGGACGGCGATGCCGGCGATACGCGCCGCATTGCCACCGAAACGGAAGGCCAGGAAGTCCGGAACCGTGTAGCAGCCGAACTTGCGCAGATAAGGCGCAATCAGCGTTGCCACCAGCACGTAGCCGCCGGACCAGCCCAGGATGAAGGCGAGGCCGTCATAGCCGAGCAGGTAGAGCGTGCCGGCCATGCCGATGAACGAGGCGGCGCTCATCCAGTCGGCGGCAGTCGCCATGCCGTTGTAGAAGGACGGCACCTTGCGGCCTGCGACGTAGTATTCGTCGACCTGCATGGTGCGGGAGAGAATGCCGATGGCGGCATAGACGCCGATCGTGAAGGCCACAAAGAGATAGCCAAGGATGTGGTTGGGAACGCCGACGCGCTCCAGGATCGCGATGAAGATCACGAAGGCGAGGAAGCCGCCTGTGTAGACGGCATAAACCCTGCCGAGATTGGAGGTGAAATCGCCACCTTTTGCTTCAGTTGCCATGGTGCTCTTCCTCTCAATCGTCTTCGGCCATGCCGTACTTGCGGTCGACATTGTCCTGGGCCTTCGAGAACCAGAACAGCTGCGCCACGAATACGATCAGCGAACCCTGCGCGGCCATGTAGAAACCCAGCGGGAAGCCGAGGACCTTGATGCCGTTCAGTGAAGTCGCGAACATGTGGATGAAGAAGGAAAAGAAGGCCCAGATGCCTATCATGATGTAGGTCAGACGCTGGGTCTCGGCCCAGTGCGCCTGCACCTTGTTTGGTTCGCTCATCTTGCGTTTCTCCCGATGAACACATGCCACGGGATGCGGATGCCCCGAGGCTTATGCGTCGCCAAACCGGAATCCCGGGCGTTTAACCCCGGTTTAACCGATGCGGCGAAACTAGGGCGTAAGCATATCCCCGGATAGTCCTACTAAAGACTCATCCACGGCTAATTTCACAATGTTTTTAAGTGTTTATGTGCAGCGCACCATGGTGACATGCGGCATACCAACATCATCGGGCGGACGCTGAAGCCCTTTCGAAAGCGGATCGGGTGCGCAACCCCGGTTTCCGCCGGGGAAGCCCCGTCAATGTCTGCGCTTGCCATGAGGGGCAGGTCTGTGGCCTACTTTGGAAAAATCATAAAAAATCAAACGTCGTGGAGGAAAATCGGCATGTCGAACGAGACCAGCCCGTGCATTCTGATTGCCGATGACCATCCGCTGTTTCGCGGTGCCCTGCGCCAGGCGCTGGTATCGGCCCTGCCTGGCACGACGCTGCTCGAGGCCGGATCGTTCGATGAGGTGACGAAGATGCTGGCCGCCGGCCGCGACGCCGACCTCATCCTGCTCGACCTGACGATGCCTGGCGTGCAGGGGCTCTCGGGGCTGCTGTTCCTCAGGGCCGACTATCCCCAGGTTCCGGTGATGGTGGTGTCGGCGAATGACGATCCGGGCGTGGTCAAGCGCTGCATCGAGTTCGGCGCGCTCGGCTTCATGCCCAAGACGCTCGATGCCGACCAGATGGCCATTGCCGTGCAGTCCGTGCTTGACGGCAATGTCTGGGTGCCGGCGGGCATCGACTTCTCGGGCGGGCAGGACAACGAGAATGCCGAGACGATCAAGCGGCTGATGTCGCTGACACCGCAGCAGGTGCGCGTGCTGATGATGCTGTCCGAAGGGCTGCTGAACAAGCAGATCGCCTACGAGCTCAGCGTATCGGAAGCCACGGTGAAGGCCCATGTTTCGGCCATCCTGCAGAAGCTGGATGTTGACAGCCGCACCCAAGCCGTGATCCTCGCCTCGAAGATCGCCGCCACCGGCTGGAGCCCGCAGGACCCAGCCTCCCAGCAGACCTCTGCCGCCTGACACTCCGGCGCGGAGCCTGCCAGCCCGAAGGTTCCCCCGATGCCAGATCCCAGGCTTGAACGCGCCCTCGGCGGCTCGCCCCTCAGCGTGGTCGTGAAGCTGATCTTCCTGTCATTGATCGTCGGGGCCATCATGGCCTTTCTCGGCCTGACCCCGCGCAACCTGTTCAGCGCCATCAGCACCTTCGTGTCGTCGATCCTGAACATGGGCACCGACGCCATCCGCGAGGTGGCACAGTGGATTCTGGCCGGCGCGCTGGTCGTGATCCCGGTCTGGCTGCTGGTCAGGCTGCTCGGACGGCGCTGATCGATCCGGCTGGCACTCAAGCCTCGCCAGCGGCAAGGGCCGCGCTGCGCGAGCCGACGAGCGCCGCGATGTTTGCTGCCCCGGTGCGGGCCAGATGGGCGAGAAGCCCGGCGTTGATCTCGCGGAACAGGCCCGGGCCCTTGTAGATCATGGCCGTGTAGAGTTGCACGAGGCTGGCACCGGCCTCGATCTTGGCCAGCGCGGTGCGCCAGTCCTCGACACCGCCAACACCGATCAACGGCATGCGGCCCTCGAGCCTGAGGGCGGCCTGGGCCAGCAGCCGCGTCGAGCGGGCAAAAACCGGGCGACCCGACAGACCGCCGGTTTCGCCGCGATGGGGGCTTTGCAGCGAGGAAGGCCGATCGATGGTGGTGTTGGCGACGATCAGGCCGGCAATGTCACGCCGGGTGGCGACCGCCACGATGCCATCCAGATCGACTTCCGTCAGGTCTGGCGCGATCTTCAGCAGCACGGGCGTCAGCCTGCCGGCACCGCAGGCCTTGTCCCGCGCGCCAAGCGTGCGGGCGATCAGGTCATCGAGCACAGCCTCGCCCTGCAGGTCCCTCAGGCCGGGCGTGTTGGGAGACGAGACATTGATGGTCAGAAAATCGCACAGGGGCGCGAGCTTGCCGGCCAGCACGGCATAGTCACCGGCGCGGTCGGACGATTCCTTGTTGGCCCCAAGGTTGACGCCGACAATGCCGGAGGCACCCCGGTTGCGCCCGCGCCGTGCTGCCAATCGGGCTGCGACCACCTCAACGCCCTCGCTGTTGAGGCCGTAGCGGTTGATCACGGCCTGATCTTCCGCAAGACGGAACACACGCGGGCGGGCATTGCCCGGCTGTGGCAACGGCGTCACCCCGCCGATTTCGGCAAAACCGACACCAAGGCCAAGGCAGCCATCAATGGCCTCAGCATGCTTGTCGAAGCCGGCGGCCAGCCCGACCGGGTTGGGGAAGGCAAGGCCGAATGCGCTGACCGCAAGGCGCGGATCGTGGGTGGCCGGCTTGCCAGGCGGGAGGGCTGCCAGCGCCGCGACCGTGAGCTTGTGGGCCGTCTCCGGATCGAGCGCGTGGACCAGCGGGCGGGCGAGATCGAACAGGCCGGCCATCAGCCCAGATCCGCCGGGAACAGGTGCTGGCCATCGGCCCCGAGCGGCAGCGGCATGACCTGGCGCACGGCGGCCAGATCGAGCGGCGCGAACAGATGCGGGAACAGCGCCCCGCCGCGCGACGGCTCCCAGCGCAGGGCCGCCCCCAGCGCCTCGGCCTCGACCGCGATCAGGACGAGCCCCTCACGACCAGCGAAATGGCGAGCCGCCGTCTCGCGAACCTGCGTGGCCGTGGAGAAATGGATGTAGCCATCGGCGAGATCGACCGGTGCGCCGGCGAAGCTGCCCGCTTTCTCCGCCTCGGCCCAATCGGAAGCAGGATGAATCTTGTAGATCAATGCCATCGGAGCGCGACCTTGCCTGCCCATTGCCAGCAGGTGCCGCCCGGCCCCGCCGCCCCAGCGATAATCGATCCTGCCCGCGAAGGGAATTCGCCAGCGGGCTGAAAATCTCCCAAGCGGGTGGTCTGTGAGCCCATAGGCATGATGTCTGTTCCAAGGGCTAAATTCCTATGCTAAGCTGATCGGCAATGGCCTCTCGTTCCGGAGCTTCAGGCATGTTGTCCCATGATCAGATCTGGGGCGCGATTGATGCGCTCGCTGACCGCTATCAGATGACCCCTTCAGGGCTGGCCAAGCGTGCCGGCCTGGATGCAACGACGTTCAACCGCTCCAAGCGTGTGGGCGCCGATGGCCGCGAGCGCTGGCCCTCGACCGAATCGCTGGCCAAGATCCTGGCGGCGACCGGCGCCAATCTGGACGAATTCATCTCGCTGGTGGCCAGCATAGGCCGGCAGGCGGTGCGCCAGCGCACGATCCCGCTGATCGGCTTCGCGCAGGCCGGCACAGGCGGCTTCTTCGATGACAACGGCCTGCCATCGGGCAATGGCTGGGACGAGGTGGCCTTTCCGGACATCAGCGACGAGCGGGTCTATGCGCTCGAGATCAACGGCGAATCGATGATGCCGCTGTATCGCGATGGCGACACCATCATCGTCTCGCCCTCTGCTCCCGTCAGGCGCGGCGACCGTGTGGTGGTGCGCACCATCGATGGCGAGGTGATGGCCAAGGAGTTGAAGCGCAAGACGCTGAAGACGGTGGAACTGGCCTCCCTCAACCCGGAGCATCCGGACCGGGTGCTGCCATTGTCCGAGGTTTCGTTCATCGCACGCGTGATCTGGGCCAGCCAGTGAGCCGCACAGGCGAGCAGGCCGGGCCTTGGCACCTGCTGTCAGGGTCAGGCGCTGGCCATCACCTCGGCGCGGATTTCCTCGACCAGCCGCTCCTTCAGCGCCACAAAGGCGGCTGAGGTCTTGATGGTATAGGGGCGTGGATGGGGCAGATCGACCGCGATGTCGGCCTTGATCCGGCCCGGACGGGCGCTCATCACCACCACGCGGGAGGCCATGAAGATCGCCTCCTCGACATCGTGGGTGACGAACATCACCGTCTTGGCCTCGCGCTCCCAGATGCCGAGCAGCATTTCCTGCATGAGGGCGCGGGTCTGGTTGTCGAGCGCGCCGAAGGGCTCGTCGAGCAGCAGGATCTCGGGGTCGTTGGCCAGCGCCCGCGCGATCGCCGTGCGCTGCTGCATGCCGCCTGAAAGCTGCTTGGGATAATGGTTCTCGAAGCCCTTGAGCCCGACCTGCTGCGCCCAGCGCCGGGCCACATCCAGCCTCTGTGCTTCCGCCACGCCGCGCTCGCGCAGGCCGAAGGCGATGTTCTCGATGATCGTCAGCCAGGGGAAAAGGGTGTAGCTCTGGAAAACCATGCCCCGGTCCGCCCCCGGCCCTGTGACAGGCCGGCCATCGAGCAACACGCGCCCCTCCGATGCCGTCTCCAGCCCGGCCACGATCCGGAGCAGGGTCGACTTGCCGCAGCCGGACGGCCCCAGGATGGTGATGAAATCCTTGTCGGCAATGTCGAGCGTGGTCGGCATCAGGGCACGTGTCGGCTCGGCCCCGCCCCGTGCGGCAAACAGCTTGCCGACGCCTTCGATGGACAGCTTGTTCATGCGGAAGCCCAGGGGAACAGCCGCTGGTTGGCCCACTTGAACAGGAAATCCGAGATCAGGCCGATGAGGCCGATGACGATGATGCCGAAGATGATCTGGCCGGTGTTGAGCAAGGCCTGGCTGTCGGTGATCATGTGGCCGATGCCGGAGGACGAGCCGATCAGTTCGGCGACGATGACATAGGTCCAGGCCCAGCCCAGCACCATGCGCAGGATCTCGGCGATCTCGGGCGCGGCATTGGGCAGCAGCACCCGTGAGACCACCGAGCGGTCTGACGAGCCCAGCGTGTAGGCCGCATCGACCAGATCACGACGCACTCCACCGACCGCCACCGCGATCATGAGCACGAGCTGGAAAAACGAGCCGATGAAGATGACCAGCAACTTCTGGGTCTCGCCGATGCCGGCCCACAGGATCAGCAGCGGGATGAAGGCCGAGGCCGGCAGATAGCGCGCAAACGAGACGAACGGCTCGAAGAAGGCCTCGACCGGCTTGTAGGCTCCCATCATGATGCCCAGCGGCAAGGCGATCAGCGCCGCCAGCACGAAGCCGCCGACGACACGCCAGATGGTGATGCCGATGTCATAGGCGAAGCCGTGCACCGTCATCAGCGCCCAGCCTTCCTCCACCATGGTGATGGGCGAGGCCAGGAACAGCTTCGGCACGAAGCCGCCGAGAGTCGCCACAGCCCAGACGGCCACGAACAGCGCAAAAAAGCCGATGCCGTAGCTGACGCGCGCCGGCGCGGAGACAGGCTGGAGGGGTTTCATGGACATCCACTGCAAGGGGTCATCCCGACTGAAGGCCGGGATGACAGACGCACAAAGAACGAAAGGCTCAGCTTCCGCCGCCCATGACGAAGCGCGTGTCCACCAGCGTCGCGATGTCGGGCTTGGTCTTGATCAGGCCGATTTCCAGCAACAGGTCGGCGGCCTTGGCGGAGAACTCCTGCCAGGGGCCGGCGAAGAACTTGCGGTTGTCTTCAGGTCCCTGCCAGCGCAGGAATTTCGCGGAGTTGCCGAACTGCTCGGCGCTCTGCTTGACGTCGGCCCCCATGATGCCGAAGGCCTTGGCCTCGTCGGCCTTGATCATGTCGAGCGCCTCGTAATAGCTCTTCAGCAGGGCGCGGACGGCCCCTTCATTGGCGCTGATGAAAGCCGGCGTGCAGCCGAACGTGTCCATCACCATCGGATAGTCGAGCGTGGTGGCGATGATCTTGCCGGATTGCGGTGCCGCCCGAACCGCCGACAGGAAGGGCTCGTAGGTCATGGCAGCATCGTTCTGGCCGGCCACGAAGGCCTGCGCGGCCGGGCCGGGCTCCATGTTGACGATGTTGACGTCCTTGAGGTTCATGCCGTTTTCCTTGAGGAACCAGGCGAGCGTGAAATAGGGCGCGGTGCCCGGCGATGAGGCCGCCACGGTCTTGCCCTTGAGATCCTTGATCGAGGCGATGCTGTTGCGCACAGCCATGCCATCGGCACCATAGCTCTTGTCGAGCTGGAAAAGCTGCCTGGTGGCGACACCGGCTGCATTCCAGACAATCCAGGTCTCGACCGTGGTCGCAGCGCACTGGATGGCCCCCGAGGCAATGGCCAGATGGCGCGAGGCCTGCGGAATCTTCTGGATCGTCACATCAAGGCCATTCTTCGCGAAGATGCCGGCCTCCTTGGCCAGCGTCAGCGGTGCAAAGCCGGTCCAGCCGGAGATGCCGATGGCCACCTTGGTCTGGGCCGGGGTCTGGGCCTGAGCCTCACCGGCCTGGCCAAAAGCGGCAAGGCCAAGCGTGGCCAGCGCCAAGCCGGCGATCCTGTGCCTGAATGTCATCTTCATCCCCGTGATCCTTCCCTGTGATGCCCGATGCCGGAACGGCCTTGCGGGCAAGGCCGGCTGAGCCAGCCTATGCTTTTTGGCAAAGCCCGAGGCAGCTTAACCGCACCCGGGGGGTGGTCAAGCCGACCCTGCCCCAAGTCCGCGCAGCGGGTGCTGTCCACGGCGATTCGCTGCCCACGCCTTGTGCAATCCGCGCATCGTTCTAGCTATGGGTCGGTTCCACATGGAAATGCCGCCTATGCCGACCGCTCCGACGCCGACCGACATCGAGATTGCCCGCTCCGCCCGTCTGCTGCCGATCCAGCAGGTTGCCGACAGGCTGGCCATTCCGGCCGAGGCGCTCAGCCCGCATGGCCGGCACATCGGCAAGGTCGAACTTCCCTGGCTCGAAGCGTTGCCCGGGCGCACCGACAGCAAGCTCATCCTGATCAGCGCCATCAATCCGACCCCGGCCGGCGAAGGCAAGACCACCACAACGGTCGGTCTCGGCGACGGGCTGAACCGGATCGGCAAGCGCACCATGATCTGCCTCAGGGAGCCCTCGCTCGGGCCCTGCTTCGGTGTGAAGGGCGGAGCCGCCGGCGGTGGCCACGCGCAGATCGTGCCGATGGAGCAGATCAACCTGCATTTCACCGGCGATTTCCACGCCATCACCTCGGCTCACAACCTGTTGTCGGCGCTGATCGACAACCACATCTACTGGGGCAACGCGCTTGGCCTCGACAGCCGGCGCATCGTCTGGCGCAGGGCGCTGGACATGAACGACCGCTCCTTGCGGGCCATCACCTCGTCACTCGGCGGCGTGAAGAACGGCTTTCCGCGCGAGGATGGCTTCGACATCACGGTCGCATCAGAGGTGATGGCGGTGTTCTGCCTGGCAACCAGCCTCAGCGACCTCGAGGAGCGGCTGGGCCGCATCGTCATCGGCTACCGCCATGACCGCACGCCGGTCACTGCCGCCGACCTTCAGGCCCCTGGCGCCATGGCCGTTCTGCTCAAGGATGCGCTCCAGCCGAACCTCGTGCAGACACTGGAAGGCAATCCGGCCTTCGTGCATGGCGGCCCTTTCGCCAACATTGCCCATGGCTGCAATTCCGTGATCGCCACCCGGTCCGCCCTGAAGCTGGCCGATTATGTGGTGACCGAAGCCGGCTTCGGGGCCGATCTGGGCGCGGAGAAGTTCTTCAACATCAAGTGCCGCAAGGCCGGGCTCGATCCGGCGGCTGCCGTCATTGTCGCCACGGTCCGGGCGCTGAAAATGCATGGCGGCGTGCCGAAGGATGCGCTCGGCAATGAGAATGCCGAAGCGCTGAAAGCCGGCCTCGTCAATCTTGAGCGGCATGTGCGCAATGTGCAGGGCTTCGGCGTGCCGGTGGTGGTGGCGATCAACCATTTCACCGGCGATACGCCGGCCGAGCATGACCTGATCAAGCGCTACTGCGCCGACCGGCTTGGCGTCGAGGCGATCATCTGCCGGCACTGGGCCGACGGCTCGGCCGGCAGCGAGGCTCTGGCCCGCGCCGTCGTGGCGTTGGCCGAGGGGCCGCGCGAAGGCTTCCGGCCGCTCTATCCCGATGCCATGCCGCTGACCGAGAAGATCCGGACCATCGCGACCCGCATCTATGGTGCCGCCGACATTGCGCTGGACGCCAGGGCATCCGACCGGCTGGCGGAACTGGAAGCCGCCGGTTACGGGCACCTGCCGATCTGCGTGGCCAAGACGCAGTATTCGTTCTCGGCCAACCCGGCCCTGCGCGGAGCGCCATCGGGGCATGTCGTGCCGGTGCGGGACATCACCTTGTCAGCCGGGGCCGGATTTGTCGTGGCCATCTGTGGCGACATCATGCGCATGCCGGGGCTGCCGCGATCCCCGGCAGCGGAGCGTATCCACATCGATGCGGCTGGCCGGATCGAGGGTCTGTTCTGATCGGTGGGGAGCGCCGACGGGCCTTGAGCCGGCCCCGGCCTGCCATCGCGAGATCGCCGCAAAGCACGCCTAGCCTTGCGTCTCCCTTCCGTTACGCCTCCAGGAGCCGCACTGTGCGGGCATGCCCATGACATCCCAGCGTATGACATCCCAGCGAACGACGTCCCAGCGAACCACTTCGCCGCCGGCGACGAGCCGGCCACCGGAATCGCGGCCCGGCGAGGTCAGCATCGCCATCTATTCCGACATCATCTGCCCATGGTGCTATCTGGGCAAGAGACGGCTGGAAGAGGGGCTGAGGCTGGCCGGCATCGCCGATGCCAGCATCGCCTGGCTGCCCTACGAGCTCAACCCGGCAATGCCGGAGGAAGGCATGGACCGCACCGCCTATCTCGATGGCAAGTTCGGGCCAGGCAAGCGCGCCGAGATCGAGCAGCGCCTGTCGGAGGCAGCGCGCGAGGATGGTCTCGCCTTCAACTGGCATGCGGTCAGGCGCACCCCCAACACTCGCAAGGCGCATGTGCTGATCGCGCTGGCAGCGGGCCATGGCGCCGCCGATCTGGCCAAGGGAGCGCTGATGGCCGCCTATTTCGAGCAGGGCCGTGACATCGGCGCCTTCGAGGTGCTGGCCGATATCGGGGCCGGGGTCGGCCTGTCATCGGCAGAATTGAAGGCCGCTTTTGCCGATCCGGCGCTGAATGGCGAGATCAGCCATCTTGAAGCGCAGGCCGCCACGATGGGTGTGCAGGGCGTGCCGTTCTTCATCGTCAACAACCGCTACGGCGTCTCTGGCGCGCAGCCGGCGGCGATGTGGGCCGAGGTGCTGCCGCGGATGATGGCTGAACCGGCCTCTGCCGATTGATCCGTGGCTGACCGACTGGGCAGAGAAGAAGGCCTGGCAAACCCGGCACCGGATGCATTGCGCTGATGGCAACGTGACCCTATCGTCCCGCCGTTGCGGGCTTGCCGTATGGTGGCCGCTGCACCTGCCCTGTGGACCGGACCCGATGATGCGTTTCAGCGATCTTCTGCGCACTGGCTGCCTGCGCGGCCGTCATGTCCTGTGCCTCATGCGCGGGGTGGCCGCCGCGCTCGCTGCTGCCGTGCTCGGCCTTGCGCTGTTGGCGCAGCCGGCTTTCGCGCAGGCTCCGCCCGCATCCGGGCCCGTGGTCAATGTCTACAACTGGACCGACTACATCGATCCGTCCGTGCTCGATGCCTTCACACGGGAGACCGGCATCAGGGTTGTCTACGACATGTATGACAACAACGAGATCGTCGAGACCAAGCTGCTGGCCGGCAAGTCGGGCTATGATGTCGTGGTGCCATCAGGCCCCTTCCTGTCGCGGCTGGTCAGGGCCGGGCTTTTCCTCAAGCTCGACCGCAGCAAGCTGCCCAATGTGCGGCACATCTGGCCCGACATTGCCGCGCAACTGGCGCGCCACGATCCGGGCAACCAGTTTGCCGTCAATTACATGTGGGGCACGACCGGCATCGGGCTGAATGTGGCCAAGGTCCGCGAGCGACTTGGCCCCAGTGCTGCGCTCAACTCGTGGGACCTGCTGCTCAAGCCGGAGGTCTCGGCCAAGCTCAAGGATTGCGGCATCCATGTGCTTGATGCGCCGGAGGACATCCTGCCCGGCGTTCTGCGCTATCTCGGGCTCAACCCGGATTCCAAGAACGAGGCGGACCTGCGCAAGGCCGCCGATGCGCTGGCGCGCGTGCGCGGCAACATCCGCACCTTCCATTCTTCCGAGTATCTCAACGCGCTGGCCAGCGGCGAAATCTGCATGGCGGTGGGCTATTCAGGCGATGTGCTGCAGGCGCGACGCCGCGCCGAGGAGGCCCGCAACGGCGTCGACATCCAGTTCATCGTGCCACGCGAAGGGGCACAGATGTGGTTCGATTCCATGGCCATTCCGGCCGATGCAGCCAACCCGGCAGAGGCCCACGCCTTCATCGATTTCATGCTGAGGCCCGACGTTGCCGCCCGGAACAGCAACCTCGTCTCCTATGCCAGCGGCAATCTGGCGGCGCGCGATCTGGTCCGTCCGGAAATCAGGGGCAATCCGGGCATCTACCCGGATCAGGCCACGTTTGCGCGCCTGTTCACCACCACGGCCTATGATGAGCGCCTGCAGCGCGCCGTCGCCCGTCTGTGGACCCGCGTCAAGACCGGCCGCTGAGGGCCATCAGCAGCACGCCGGGAATCGGCATCGCCGGATCAGACCCGCATCGGCATCAGCACATAGAGCGCGCTCGCGCCCTCGCGATCCTGGATGACCGTTGGCGAACCCGGATCGGCGAGACGGAACAGGGCCGTGTCGCTGTCAAGCTGGGCCGTGATGTCGAGCAGGTAGCGTGCATTGAAGCCGATATCGAGCGGGCTGGCATCATAATCAACCTCGATCTCCTCGGTGGCCGAGCCTGAATCGGGGTTGGTCACGGCCAGGGTCATCCGGCCATCGGCCATGGACAGCTTCACGGCGCGTCCGCGTTCGGAGGAGATCGTCGAGACACGGTCGACCGAAACAGCGAACTCGGCCCGGTTCACCGTCAGGCGCTTGTCATTGCCGGACGGGATCACCCGGCCATAGTCCGGGAAGGTGCCGTCGATCAGCTTGGAGGTCAGCACGACATCGCCGATGCTGATCTTGATCTTGGTGGCTGAAAGCTGGACCTCGACCTCGCCATCGGCGCCTTCGAGCAGTTTCTGGATTTCGGCGACGGCCTTGCGCGGCACGATCACGCCCGGCATGCCGCTGGCACCGGCAGGAGCCGGCGTCTCGACACGGGCCAGACGATGGCCATCGGTGGCAACGGCGCGCAGCAGCGCCCGGCCCTCGATCTCCAGCGTGTGGAAATAGATGCCGTTGAGATAATAGCGCGTCTCCTCGGTGGAGACCGCGAACTGGGTCTTGTCGATCAGGCGCTTGAAGTCGCCCGCCGGCAGCGAAAAGACATGCGGCATCTCGCCGGCGGTGATGTCGGGGAAGTCGCTTTCGGGCAGGGTCTGCAACGTGAAGCGCGAACGCCCGGACCGCAGCACCATCTGCCCGGTCTCGCCGGTGGTTTCGAGCGAGACCTGTGCCCCCTCAGGCAGCTTGCGCACGATGTCATAGATGACATGGGCAGGAACGGTGATGGCCCCCTGCAGGCCGACATCGGCCTGGATGGTCTCGACCACCTCGATATCGAGGTCGGTGGCCTTGAGCTTGAGGCCCATCACGCCGGCATTCATCAGCACATTGGACAGAATCGGGATGGTATTGCGCTTCTCGACCACGCGATGGACATGGCCGAGAGCCTTGAGGAACTGCGACCGTTCGACGGTAACCTTCATGACCAACCTGGCTTGCGTAACAGATGGTGGGATCGGGCAGGACACTGCCCTGCAGCAAGCATGCAGCGATGATGCCAGCCGAATGGCAAGACCATGCCCAAGCTGGCGGGCCGGTGCAAGCCCGGCGCCGGCGCACCCGCCGCCCATCAACAGGATTGGGTCCTGAAATTGCCTCTGGCGACGCCTCAAGCGGGGCGCTTTGCGTCAGTCCATCAGCATGCGCTTGAGCAGTTCGACTTCCTCGGTCAGCACCCGATCATCGGTGAGTGCCTTCTCGATCTTGCGCACTGCATGCAGGACGGTGGTGTGATCGCGCCCCCCGAAGCGCCGTCCGATCTCCGGCAAGGAGCGCAAGGTCAACGACTTCGACAGATACATGGCGATCTGGCGCGGCTTCACCACCGCAGCCGTGCGGCGTTCGGACAGGATGTCGGCCCGGCTGACATTGTAGCGTGCCGCCACCAGCTTCTGGATGTCCTCGATCTTGACCCGCCTGGGTTCGCGCAGGCGGACCAGATCGCGGATGGCCGCTTCCGCCGTCTCGATGGTCAGGATCGCCCCTGACAAGGTGGAATGGGCGAGCAGCCGGTTGGCCGCGCCGTCCAGGTCCCTGCCATTGGTGACAATGACATGGGCCACGTAGGCCGCGACGTCAGGCGAGACGTGGAACGTGGGGTGAACGGCGCTGAGCGCCGCAAGCCGCGCCGACAGGATCTTGAGGCGCAACTCCTCATCGAGCGGGCCGATCTCGACCACAAGCCCGCCGGCCAGCCGCGAGCGCACCCGCTCATCGAGGCTTTCCAGTTCGCCGGGCATGCGGTCGGCGGCCACGACGACCTGCTTGCCGGCATCGATCAGGGCGTTGATGGTGTGGCCGAACTCCTGCTGCACCGAGCGGCCCTGGATGAACTGGGCATCGTCGATGACCAGAAGGTCGATGCCGCGCAACTGCTCCTTGAAGGTCAGGGCCGTCTGCGCCTTCAGCGCCGAGACAAAGCCGTACATGAACTTGTCGGCGGTGAAATAGGCCACCTTCTTGCCAAGCCGGATGGCTTCCTGCGCCACAGCCTGGACCAGATGGGTCTTGCCCAGCCCGACACCGGCATGGACATAGAGCGGGTTGTAGGGCGAGGGCTGGCCGATCAGGGCCGCAATCCGGTCGGCGGCAGCAAAGGCCAGCGCGTTGGACCGGCCCACCACGAAAGATGACAGCGCCAGGCGCCGGTCCAGCGGCGAGCCCAGATGATCGGACAGCATCGCTGCCATGGGCGGCGGCGAGAGCGGCGCACGGGCCGCAGGGGCCTGGCTGGAGAGCGCTGTGCGCGTGCCTGCCGAGGGTCGAGCCGGCTCGCGGTTGACCATGCGCACCTCGACGGCGAAACCGCCCTCGATGCCCAATTCGGACGTCACCAGCATCTTCACCCGCTCGACATAGTGGGTTTCGATCCAGCTCTTCAGGAAGCGTGTCGGAACGGACACGATGGCCATGTCAGCCTCGATCCGCTCGAGTTCCATGCGGGCGAACCAGCTTGAGAACACATCTTCGCCAAGCTCGCCCCTGAGCCTCTGGCGAAGCCGTTCCCAGGCACTGGACATCGGTCCTGGATCAAATCGGCCATCGTCTTTCATGCGTTCGCTATCTAGAAACATAGAGCTGCCCTTCGCGCGAAGCTGCCGCCAGCCACGCGTGTTTGTCTTCCGCCACGATCAAGGAGTATCCGGCGTCCTCAGCCCCCGACGCCGGCGGGTTTGGTCATCAGGTGAGTTGGCGTCATGACCGCGACCTGCACGGCATGACCCATCTCGTGGTCATGCCGCCCTGCCCCGGCCTAACAACAGCCGTCATCATTCCCCGCCCCCACTTGCAACGCGCGGTCTCAAAATCTGGTGTTTTGGTGATCGGGTGGGGGTGAGGCCCCCATCCGTTAAAAAAACCTTAACGGGTCGTTTCGAGAGAGGGCAAGGGGGCAGTTCCCGCGCGGGGCGGCGATCGTCGGGTCCAGATGCAGAACAGCGCGGGAGCGCTCGACGATAACTGTGAAAACCCTCGGGAGCCGCCCGTGATTAAACCGGTTTAAGGCTCATGGAAAAATTTCAACCGTGCCCTGCACGGCACCTGACTTCTCCGGCCCACTCTAGGCAAAAACCCTTATGCCGGATTTCTTTCGATTTAAGTATCTGTCATATCAGGTTTAAATTTGCGCGCTTTGTTTTGCTTGGCCGGCTTCCGATGGCTGCAAAGCCCATTGCATCGAGTCAAGCCCGAAGCTCAAGGAGCGCTGCCGATTTGTTGAGCTTACGGTAAATGCGTCACGGTCGAGGTCGCGTGAGCAGCGCTGGGCCGCTACGCCCCGTCATGGCAGCGGCAGGCACCATGGCGCCATGAAAAAAGGCCCTGCGCCGCAAGGAGCAGGGCCTTCCTGTTTGCATGCAGCACCGGGACGAGGCCACGGTGCCGGGCCGTCTTGTCAGCTTGCGAGCGCCTTCACGCGCTTTGCGAGCCGGGAGACCTTGCGCGAGGCGGTGTTCTTGTGGGCGACGCCCTTCTGGACCGCGCGCATCATGATCGGCTCGGCAGCCTTCAGTGCGGCAGCGGCAGCGGCCTGATCACCGGACTCGAGTGCTTCCTCGACCTTGCGGACATAGGTGCGCATCTGGCTGCGGCGGGACTTGTTGACTTCAGTGCGGCGAATGGTCTGGCGGGCAGCCTTCTTCGCGGATTTGGTATTCGCCATGGGCGTCCTCGTTTGGGTCCGGTTTCCACGCAACGTAATCGGATGATACGCATCCGCGTGGAAACGGCATCATGCTGGGAATTGGGGTTCCGGGCCATCTTGCGAGGGCCGGACGTTGGCTGGCGTATAATCCGAACCTGCGGCAGCGTCAACGCGAAACCGCCGCTCCCGGCCAGCAAGCTCGGGCAACCGCGCGCTTACGCCGACAGCAGCCGGCAGAAGCTGGCAAGATCGGTGTTTCCGCCCGAAATGATGATGCCGACGCGCAGCCCGCGCACTGGAACCTTGGCCGTGAGGGCCGCCGCGGCAGCGAGGCAGCCAGTCGGCTCGACCACCAGTTTCATGCGCTCGGCGAAGAATCGCATCGTCTCGACCAGTTCGGCATCACTGACCGTGACGATATCGGCCACATCGCGCTGGATCAGAGGGAAGGTGTAGTGTCCGAGCGCGGCGGTCTGCGCCCCATCGGCAATGGTCTTGGGCACGGCGATCTTGACGATGTGCCCGGCCCGCAGCGATTGCTGGGCATCGTTGCCAGCTTCCGGCTCGACGCCGATGACGCGGATGCCCGGCGACAGGGCATGGGCCGCCAGCGCCGAGCCTGACAGGAGCCCGCCGCCGCCGAGGCAGACCAGCAGAAGATCAAGCGGTCCGGTTTCCTCGATGAGTTCCATCGCGGCCGTGCCCTGCCCCGCGATCACCTCGGGATGATCGAAGGGCGGGATCAGGCTCAGGCCGCGCTCGCTGGCAATCTGCTGGCCAAGGGCCTCGCGATCCTGGCTGTAGCGGTCGAACAGGATGACCTCGGCCCCATAGCCGCGTGTCGCGGCAATCTTGGCCTCAGGCGCGTCGAGCGGCATCAGGATCGTGACCGGCACGCCGAGCAGGCGGCCCGCCAGCGCCATGCCCTGGGCATGGTTGCCGGACGAGAAGGCGATGACGCCGCGCTGGCGCACGCCATCGGGAAGGCTGGCAATGGCATTGTAGGCCCCCCGGAACTTGAAGGCGCCCATGCGCTGCAGGTTCTCGCACTTGAAGAACAGGTGTGCGCCGGTGGCCTCGTCGGCGGTGCGCGAGGTCATCACAGGGGTGCGTGTCGCGATCCCCTGCAGCCGCGCAGCGGCGCGCTGGACAGAAGCGAAATCGGGCAGGACCCGTGGCATGGACGACGCGCCGGTGGCGATGGGCTCTGACATGCTCACTTGTTCCTGAACACGGCCTTGCGCTTCTCGACGAAGGCGGCCATGCCCTCCTTCTGGTCGGCGGTGGCGAACATCGCCGAGAACAGCCGGCGCTCGAAGCGCAGGCCTTCCGCCAGCGTGGTCTCGAAGGCGCGGTTCACGGTTTCCTTGGTCATCTGCAGCGCAACCTGCGACTTGCCGGCCATCGTGGTGGCAGCCTTCATGGTCTCGGCCATGAGGTCCGCCAGCGGCACGACGCGCGCCACCAGGCCCGACCGCTCGGCCTCGGCGGCATCCATGAACCGGCCGGTGAGGCACAGGTCCATGGTCTTGGCCTTGCCGATGGCTTTGGCCATGCGCTGCGTGCCCCCCGCCCCCGGCATCACACCAAGGTTGATTTCGGGCTGGCCGAAGCGGGCGTTGTCGGCGGCGATCACCATGTCGCACATCATCGCCAGCTCGCAGCCACCGCCCAGGGCAAACCCGGCCACAGCCGCGATGATCGGCTTGCGGCGCTGGCCGATGCGGTCCCACTCGGCGAACTTGTCGTCGAGATAGGTTCCGGGAAACCGGCGCGACTGCATCTCCTTGATGTCGGCACCGGCGGCAAAGGCCTTCTCCGAGCCGGTGATGATGATGCAGCCGATGCCTTTGTCCTTCTCGAAGCCATCCAGGGCCTTGTTGACCTCGGCGATCAGCTTGCCGTTGAGCGCATTCAGCGCCTGGGGACGGTTGAGGGTAATGACGCCGACGGCTCCCGACGTCGTGACCAGGATTGTCTCGTAAGCCATGGCTGCCTCCAGCAAGGTTCTGATGTCGTTGCCCAAGGGCTAGCGCAGGCTGGTTGGCAGGTCCATTGGCAAACATGCACGCTTCGCACCGAATTGCGCATGGCAGGGCCTTGACCCGGCGCGCGTCAGGCTCGACACCGCAGGCCATGACGGGCCTTGCTCATCTCGCGCTCAGCGACTTCCGGTCCTATGCCGACCTCGCCTTGCCCGTGGCTGCCCCGCTCGTGGCCCTGGCCGGCGAGAACGGCGCCGGCAAGACCAACATCCTCGAGGCCATCTCGCTGCTGACACCGGGGCGCGGCCTGCGCCGCGCCGAGTTCGCGGACATGGCCCGCAGCGGAGCGGCTGGCGGCTTTGCCGTGTCGGTGCGGCTCCAGGACGAGACGCAGATCGGGCTTGGCCTTGGCGAGCCGGATGAGGCCGGACGGCGCAGCCGCATCCAGCGCATCAATGGCGCGCCATCATCCACGCTCACCGCGGTGGCCGAGCATGTGCGCGTGGTCTGGCTGACGCCGGAGCAGGACGGCTTGTTCCGTGGCTCGGCCGGAGACCGGAGGCGTTTTCTCGACCGGCTGGTGCTGGCCATCGACGCGGAGCACGGCGCGCGTGCCAACGCGCTGGAACGGGCCTTGCGCGACCGCAACCGCATTCTCGACGAGCGCCCGCACGATACCGTCTGGCTGGATGCGGTGGAGCGGCAGGTCGCGGAACTGGGTGTGGCCGTGGCTGCCGCCCGCGCCGAGGCGGTTGCGCGACTGGGCGCGCTGATTGCGCGTTCGCGCGATGACGCCTCGCCCTTCCCCTGGGCGATGCTGGCGCTTGATGGGGAGCTTGACCGGCTGGTTGGAACGCTGGCTGCCGTCGATGCCGAGGATGCCTACCGGGCCTTGCTGAAACAGAACCGGGCACGCGACAAGGCAGCGGGCCGCACCCTGATTGGCGCGCAGGCCAGCGATCTGAAGGTGCGGCATGGCCCCAAGGACATCGCCGCCGAGCAGGGCTCGACCGGCGAGCAGAAGGCGTTGCTGGTCGGGCTTGTGCTCGCCCATGCGCGGCTTGTGGCGGCCATGAGCGGGCTTGCGCCGATCGTGCTGATGGACGAGATCGCCGCGCATTTCGACCCGCGCCGGCGTGCGGCCCTTTATGACGCGCTCGGCGAACTGGGATGCCAGGTCTGGATGACCGGTGCCGATGACAGCCTGTTCCGCGACCTGCCCGCTGGCTCGGCCCGGCTGGCCGTGACGCCGGGCCAGGTGGAAAGGATGGCCTGATGACCCCCCTCGAAAGCGGCAAGGCCGGCCACTACGCTCCCTGGCTGGCCCAGGCGCACCGGCGGGTCCGCGCCATGCTGGCGCGCCTGCATCCCTGGCTGGCCGAGTTCATCATCTTCGGCTTCAAGCAGGGTTGGGCCTGCCTGTTTGGCGGGCTGATGCTGGGCATGCTGATCGTCAGCAAGCTGATCTGGCAGCCAGACTGGCCGATCGCCCGCTACGACGCCCTGCTGGTGGCCGCTTTCCTGGTCCAGGCCGCCATGCTCGCCCTAAAGCTGGAAACCTGGGACGAGGCGAAGGTCATCTTCCTGTTTCATCTGGTCGGCACGGCGATGGAGGTGTTCAAGACGGCGATGGGCTCCTGGTCCTATCCGGAGCCAAGCCTGATCCGCATTGGCGATGTGCCGCTCTTCACCGGCTTCATGTATGCCTGCGTCGGCTCCTACATCGCGCGCGTCATCCGCATCTTCGACATGCGCTTCGTTGCCTATCCCCCGTTCTGGTCGACCGTTGTTCTGGCGGTCGCGATCTATGTGAATTTCTTCAGCCATCACTACACATGGGATGTGCGCTACGCGCTGTTTGCCGCCACGTTTCTCGTGTTCTGGCGCACGCGCATCTACTTCACGGTCGATGTCACCGCACGCTGGATGCCGCTGCTGCTCGCGGCCTTCCTGACCTCGGTCTTCCTGTGGATTGCCGAGAACATCGGCACCATGACGGGCACCTGGCTCTATCCGAACCAGAGAGGCGCAGGCTGGCGACCGGTGACGCTGCACAAGATGGGCGCATGGTATCTGCTGCTGGTGATCTCCTTCGTGCTGGTGACCCTCGTGCATCGCCCCGACAGACCTGACGGGCC